>DASYSS010000052.1 GCA_036003045.1 Gemmatimonadaceae bacterium | reverse complement strand
TTCGACGTGCGCATCCCGGCGAGGTGCTGGATGGCCCCCGAGATCCCCACCGCGACGTAGAGGTTGGGGCTGACGACGCGGCCCGTCTGGCCGATCTGGTCGCTGTGCGGGCGCCAGCCGTCGTCGGTCACCGCGCGCGTCGCACCGACCGCCGCGTTGCCGAACGCCGCCGCGAGATCCTCGACGAGCTTGAAGTTCTCCGCGGACTTGAGGCCGCGACCGCCCGAGATGATCACCGGCGCGTCGCCGAGGTCGATCTTGCCCGTCGCGCCTTCGGCGATCTCCTTGACCTTGAGCTTCGACGCGCCCGGATCGGCGCCGAGCGCGATCGATTCGGAGCGAGCGGTGCGCGGCACTTCCGCGGCGGTGACCGCGCTGGGCCGTACGGAGACGACGGCGAGCGGCCCCGTGACCTCGAGCGTCGCGATCACTTTGTTGGCGTAGATCGGATGCTTCACGACCAGCGTGTCGCCGGCCGCGCTGACGCTCGTCACGTCGCTCGCGATCGGTGCGTCGAGCAGCGCCGCGGCCCGTGGACCGATGTCGCGCCCCTGCGCGGAGAATCCAAGCACGACCGCGCGATAGCTCGACGCCTTCGCGCGCGCCGCCAGCGTCGCCGCCGCGACCTCGCAGTCCACTTCCGCCAGACGCGCGTCCTCCGCCGTCAGCACGAGATCCGCGCCGAATTTTCCCAGTTGCTCGGCCAACGCGCCGACACCGGCCGGACCGATGAGCAACGCGTGCACTTCGCCGCCGCCGGTCGAATCGGCGAGCGCGCGAGCAACGGTCGTCGCTTCGAGCGCGACTTTGCGCAGCGTCGTGCCGCGGCTTTCGGCGAATACGAGAATGTTCGCCATGGGTCAGAGCACCTTCGCTTCAGTGTGGAGAAGGCGCACGAGCTCCGGCACGGCGGCGACTCCTTCGCCAATGATGCGACCCGGCGGACGATCGGGCGGGAGCTCCAGCGACTTCACGCGAACGCGCGCCGGTCCCAGCTGGGCCGGTTTCGTCTCGAGCGGCTTCTTCTTCGCCGCCATGATGTTCTTGAGCGACGGGTACCGCGGACGCGCGATGCCCTCGTCGATCGTGATCGCCGCCGGCAGCGCGAACTCGACGATCTCGCCGGCGCCCTCCAGCTCTCGGCGCGCGGTGCCGCGACCGTTGGCGATGTCGAGCTTCGACGCCGCCGTCACGCACGCGAGGCCGAGCAGCTGCGCGGTCGCCGTGCCGACGATCCCGCCGGACGTGTCGAACGCGTGCTTGCCGAACAAAATGAGATCGAAGCCGCCGCCCTTCAGTTCGGCCGCGAGCGCCTTCGCGACGGCGAGGCCGTCGTATGGAACGGCGTCCGTCTTCAGTTGAACCGCGCGGTCGGCGCCCATGCTCATCGCCTTGCGCAGCGTCTCTTGCACGGAATCGGGTCCGATCGCGTAAACGACCGTCTCGCCCGGTCCCTGCTTTTCGTTCAGCTGCAGCGCGACTTCGACGGCGTAGCTCGCGAAGTCGTCGATATCGAATTTGAGTCCGGTCTCGTCGATCGCCGTTCCCGACGATCCGATCCTGAACCGCGACTCTGAATCCGGTGTTCTCTTGATGCAGACGGCGATTTTCATTTGAAGGCGTTGAGTCCGGTCACTGCCTGGCCGAGCACCAACGAGTGCACGTCGTGCGTGCCCTCGTACGTGTACACGCTCTCCAGATTCTCCATGTGCCGCATCGCCGAGTACTCGGCGAGAATTCCGTTCGCGCCGAGCAGCCGGCGCGCCTCGCGCGCGACGTCGGTCGCCATCGACACGTTGTTTCGCTTGGCGAGCGACACCTGCTGCGGCGTGAACGTGCCCGCGTCCTTCAGCCGGCCGAGGTGCAGCGACACGAGTTGGGCCTTCACGATCTCCGTCAGCATGTCGGCCAGCCGCTCCTGTTGAATCTGGAAGCCGCCGATCGGCCGGTCGAACATGATGCGGGTCTTCGAATACGAAAGCGCCTCCTCGAAGCAGGCCATCGCGGCGCCGATGGCGCCCCACGAGATCCCGTATCGCGCCTGTGTGAGACACATGAGCGGGCTCTTGAGCCCGCCCGACTTGGGCAGGAGCGCGTCCGCCGGGAGACAGACGTCCTGAAAAACGAGCTCGCTCGTGTCACTGGCGCGCAACGAAAGTTTTCCTTTCTGATCTTTCGCCTTGAATCCGTTGCTATTCGTCGGAACGACGAAACCGCGAATCGACGAATCACTCGTGTCGCCGTTCGTCTTCGCCCACACGACGGCGATCTGCGCCGTCGACCCGTTCGTGATCCACATTTTGGCGCCGTTCAGCAGCCACGTGCCGTCCTTCTGCTCACGCGCCATCGTGATCATGCCGGACGGATTCGATCCGTAGTCCGGCTCCGTGAGCCCGAAGCAACCGATGATCTCGCCGGCCGCCATCTTCGGCAGATACTTTTTTCGTTGTTCCTCGCTGCCGAAGGCGTAAATCGGATACATCGCGAGGGCGCCCTGCACCGAAGCGAACGATCGCACGCCGGAGTCGCCGCGCTCGAGCTCCTGCATGATGAGCCCATACGCGACGTTGTTCAGCCCCGCGCACCCGTATTCCTCCGGAAGGTTCGCGCCGTACACGCCCAACTCGGCCATCTTCGGCACGATCTCGCGCGGAAAGCGCCCCTCGACGTAGCACTTTCCGATGACGGGCAGCACGTGTTCGTCGACGAAAGCGCGGACGCTGGCCCGCACTGCGCGCTCCTCCTCGGAGAGGAGCGAATCGATGTTGAAGAAATCGAGCATCTCTGGAATTTACGACGATCGGTGCGCTACGGCCCGCTTCGCTGCCGCGTCGATGCCGACGTCGCGCGCTTTGGCCCGGAACCGCGGTCCGTGGTCGATCGGCAGGCCGTTTTCGTCCTGCCACTGGTGCACCATCTCGTGGATGAGCGTGTGAACCACCTCTTCCCACCGATGCCGCCTCACATGCCGCCAACTGATCGCGATCTCCCCCAGCGGCTTCGCCGTCTGACGTTCCGGTCCACCGGGCCCCCGGTCCACTTGTCCACCGGTATAGTGTCCCAACCGGCTCTTCATCCGCCGCGACACACGAACCGGCAGCGACCGCAGCGCCCCGCCGAAATACTCCTCGTTGAGCCGGGCATGCCAGTCCTCGAGCTTCCGCGCGAGCGGTTCATCCTCGGGCCGCGTTCGCTCCCGTCGCCCGCTGTGCCGCCACGTCGTGCCGGCGAAGCTCACGATCCGCTTGGTCGCAGATCGTCGCTCGGCGCGCGACCGGCTTTCGACGAAAACGACGATCGCTTCGTGGATGTCGGCGGGGGCGGTCAAGTAGCCCTCGTGCACGCGGAGCTCGTCGCCACGCCAGCTGACCATGACGTTCGCGTTCCGGGTCAGCCGACACCGAGCGATGCGCTTGAGTCCGAGCGACCGAAGTCGCGCCAACAGGTCGTCGGCCGTGCGAAGCTGCCCCGCGTCCAGCTCGAGCGTGAGCTGGGCGGGGTCGCGGCGGCCTCGCGCGAGCAGTGACTTCAGCGCGTGAAGCATTGATCGGGTCCCGGCGAGAACGCGCGCGTGTCGCTCGACCAGACGAGCGTCGACACCTCGATCTCGCCGTCGGTGATGCGGATGCTGTTGACCGACGAGGGCCGGCCGCCGCGCGACCGGTCGCTGATCGTGCCCGAAATGGAGATGACCATGCCGCGCTCAGGGTGCTCGACGTAGTGCACGGCTTCCTGATGGTCGTGCCCGCAGAGCACGAGGTTGACGCGCATTTCCGAGAACGCGCTGAGCAAACGCTGCGTGTTCTTGAGTCCGTAGCGCTGCGACAGCTGCCCCTTCACCGGGTTGTGGTGCATGACGACGATGCGCGCGTCGCCCGCGGCCGACTGCTCGAACTCGGCGCGCGCGTGCTCGACCTGCGACCTGTGGAGGTGCCCGATGATCGAGAGATCGCGCATGTTCCACGTGAGCGTGTCGAGCGTGATGCCGTGCGACGTGTTGAGCCCGACGAAGGTCGCACCCGGCACGTGAAGCACCGGTTCCAGGTTGCCCTCGATGTACATGCGGTACTTCAGATAAAGCTGGCTCGAGTCGCCGAGGCCGAGCGGAGCGAACCACCACGCCACGTCGTGATTGCCGGGGACGACGATCGTTCGGCTGACGCGCTGCGCCTGCCGAATGAATTCACGGGCGCGCTGGAACTCTCCGGCCCGCGCGCGCTGCGACACGTCGCCCGAGATCGCGACGACGTCGTAGTGCCGCTCCTGGATGAGGCTTTCGATTGCCTCGTATTGCTCCGGCACCGCCGGATGGCCGAAGTGCAGGTCGGAGCAGTGGAGGACGGTCAGCGTGCTCACAGCTTGGCGATCACGGCCTCGGTGAACTGGTCGGTGGACGCGCTGCCGCCGAGGTCGCGCGTCACCGTCTTTCCCTCTCGGATCGTGCCTTCGAGCGCCGCGCGGATGCGCGCCGCCCGTGCGTCGTCGCCGGTGTGCTCGAGCAGCATGCACGCGGCGAGGATGAGCGCCGACGGATTCGCGATTCCCTTGCCCGCGATGTCGGGCGCCGTTCCATGCACCGCTTCGAAGATCGCACCGTTGGCGCCGATATTGGCACCGGGTGTGAGGCCGAGCCCGCCGACGAGCCCGGAAATCTCGTCCGACAGAATGTCGCCGAAGAGGTTCGTCGTGCAGATCACGTCGAACCGCTCCGGATGCAGCACGAGGTTCATCGCCATCGCGTCCACGATGCGCTCGTCGAATTCGATCTTGCCCGCGTAGTCGCGCGCGACCATGCGGCCGGTGTCGAGAAACAGCCCTTGCGAGAACTTGAGGATGTTCGCCTTGTGGACGAGTGTGACCTTCTTGCGTCCATAGCGCACCGCGTACTCGAACGCGTAGCGAACGATGCGCTCGGAGCCGGCGCGCGTGATGATCGCGACGGACTCCGCCGCCGCGCGCGGGTCGTCGCCGACCTTGATGTAGTGCTCGACGCCGACGTAGAGACCCTCGGTGTTCTCGCGGATGAGCACCAGATCCAGGTTGCCGTACCGGCCACCGGGAGCGATGCTGTGCGCGGGGCGCACGTTCGCGTACAGATCGAATGTCTTGCGCAGCGCGACGTTGATCGACCGAAACCCTTCGCCGACGGGGGTCTCGAGCGGTCCTTTGAGCGCGAGCTTCGTGCGCTTGATCGAATCGAGCGTCGCGTCGGGAATCGGGTCGCCGTACAGCGCGACACCGGCCATCCCGGCCACCTGCGCGTCCCACTCGATCTCGGCGCCTGCCGCGGCGAGGATCTTCACGGTGGCGCCGCTGATGGACGGACCGATCCCGTCGCCGGGAATGAGCGTGACATGCCGGGTCACGGCGCGACAACCGCGCTGAGCTTGGTGGCGATGCTTGCGGTGATCGAGGGACCAAACGCCGGCGCCGGATCGCTCGCGACTTCGCCGATCCACCGCACCGAGGACGCCCGCGCGTCCAGCAGCACGAGTCTGAGCACGCCGCGCCCTCCCCCGGCGGCCACCGACTCCACGCGCAACTCTACCGGCGCGAGCACGAGCCGCACGTCGTCATGCAGCGCGACGAGCGTGCGAATCTGCGACGCGAGCGGTTCCGGAAGCCGCTGGTCGCCGCCTAACGACGGAGATCGCAGAGGCTCCTCGGCGAGCGTGTGCGGGTCGGTGGCATAGGTGGGATTGCGGCGGAAGGCGCTGTCCAAGCCACTCGGAAAGATCCAGGTTCGAATTCCGCGATCGCGGAGCGCGGCCGCGATATCGCTGTCTTGCGTCTTCGCGACCTCGGTCTGCCGAGGCAGAGTCCAACCGAGTCCGGGGGCGACGCGTACCATGTAGGTGGGAAGAATCACCACGTGCTGGGCGGCGAGCCCCGAAAGGGCGTGCTCCGGGGGTTGCGCGGGCGTCGGTGATGAAGACTTGCATGCCGCAAGACAGAGCGCGGCAGAAAGAAACACGGCGGTTTGGGGGGGGCGAACCCGCTGGGACGACATGCCGGGGAACTTAAACGGCTCAACCCTTGTTGTCCCTTCTTTCGCAGCGCAATTTGGCTCCGGTCGTCCCTCAAACTCAGGAGCACTCGACACATGCCGAAGGCGCTTCGCTTCGGGATCTGGGTTCTCGTTTCGGCTCTCGGCACCCTGGCTTTCGCCAGGATCGCGCTCGGACGCGGCGAAACGATCAACGCTGCCTGGCTGCTCACCGCGGCTCTGTGCAGCTACGCCGTCGCGTATCGCTTCTACAGCAAACTGATCGCGGCCAAGGTCTTCGCGCTCGACCCAATTCGAGCGACGCCCGCCGTTCGCCTCGAGGATGGCCGCGACTACGTGCCGACGAACCGCTGGATCGTCTTCGGCAGCCACTTCGCGGCGATCTCGGGTCCGGGCCCGCTGGTCGGTCCGACCCTCGCGGCGCAATTCGGCTACCTCCCCGGCGTCATCTGGATCATCGTCGGCGTTGCGTTGGGCGGTGCGGTGCAGGACTTCGTGATCCTCGCGTCGTCCGTGCGGCGGAACGGCAAGTCTCTCGGCGCGATGGCCCGGGAAGAAATCGGCCCCGTCGCCGGCGCGACGGCACTGGTCGCGGTGCTCGGCATCATGATCGTGCTGCTCGCGGTGCTCGCGCTGATCGTCGTGAACGCACTCAAGTCCAGCCCGTGGGGCCTCGTGACCATCGGCCTCACGATTCCGGTCGCCCTTCTCATGGGTGTGTATCTGCGATGGCTGCGCCCGGGCCGCGTCCTCGAAGCGAGCGCCATCGGCATCGTGCTGATCGTCGCTTCGTTGTTCGCCGGACAGTGGGTATCGACGCAGCCCTCGCTCGCCGCGGTGTTCACGCTGAGCGGAACGGCGCTGGCCATCGTCGTGATGATCTACGCGTTCACGGCCTCGGTGCTTCCCGTGTGGCTGCTGCTCGCACCGCGCGATTATCTCTCGGCGTTCGTGAAGATCGGCGTGGTGCTGGCGCTGGCGATCGGGATCATCGTCTCGCTCCCGCCGCTCCACATGCCGGCGCTCACGCAATTCACCGACGGCAGCGGTCCGGTGTTCGCGGGCAAGGTGTTCCCGTTCGCGTTCATTACGATCGCATGTGGCGCGATCTCGGGTTTTCATGCGCTGATCTCTTCAGGGACGACGCCCAAGTTGCTTCAGCGTGAGCCCGACGCTCGGATGATCGGCTACGGCGCGATGCTGATGGAATCGCTCGTCGCGGTCATGGCACTCATCGCCGCGTGCGCATTGACGCCGGGCGTGTACTTCGCCGTGAACGCGCCCGCGGGCGTGATCGGCACGACCGCCGCCGCCGCGGCGACCAAGATCCAGACGTGGGGCTTCACCCTGGATCCGAACCAGATGCAGGCCCTCGCCAAACAAGTCGGAGAGCAGACGCTCCTCTCGCGCACCGGCGGCGCGCCGAGCCTCGCGCTCGGCATGGGGCAGCTGTTCGCGAACGTACTCGGCGGCAACGAGGCGTTGGCGATCTGGTACCACTTCGCGCTCATGTTCGAAGCGCTCTTCATTCTGACGACGCTCGATGCCGGTACGCGAGTCGGCCGGTTCATGGTGCAGGATCTGGCGAAACACATCTGGGCTCCGCTCGGCAGCGTGTCGTGGTATCCGGCGGTCGTTCTGTCGAGCGCCGTGATCGTCGCGATGTGGGGCCATTTCTTGTATCAGGGCGTGCTCGATCCGCTCGGCGGCATCAACTCGCTCTGGCCGCTGTTCGGTATCTCGAACCAGTTGCTGGCGACCGTGGCGCTCTGCGTCGCCACGACGATCTTCGTGAAGATGGGCAAGGCGCGCTACGCCTGGATCACGCTCCTGCCGATGGCGTGGCTGACCATCGTGTGCATGACGGCCGGCTGGCAAAAGCTCTTCGCGGAAGACGTGAAGCTCGGATTCCTCTCGCACGCCCGGCTGATCGAGAGCCAGGTGGCGAGCGGCGCGCTGCCGGCCGCCATCAAGTCCGCCAGCGACGCCCGCCGCATGATCTTCAACGACTATCTCGACGCGGTGGTGACGCTATTCTTCATGGTATCGGTCGTCGTGATCCTGGCCGACAGCGCCCGCGAGTGGATGTCGGTGTTGCGCGGACGCAAGCCGGTCATCTCGTCGGAAGCGCCATTCGAACCACTGCCGGCAGCCGGCGATTGATGTCTGCAGAAATGTTCGAGCAACGGAGGTGCGGCCCATGACGTCGCGTGAACTCCTGCGAGTGGCGCGCGTTCGGTTGGAGAACGCGGGGGCGATCGTGCGCCGAATCATCGGCGCACCGGACTACGATCGTTACGTCGCGCACCTCCGCGATCATCACCCCGGCGCGCGTCCGATGACGTACGACGAGTTCGCTCGCCAGCGGATGGTGGAGCGTTACAGCCGCCCGGGCACCCGCTGCTGTTGAGCGCGGTCGGCCCGGGGCTTGCATCGCCCGCGTAAGCACTACTGCTTCAACACGATGAGACCGCAGGCCCCGGCCTCCGACACCGCCGCGACGCACCGCGCGCTCGCTCCGGCGCACGCGCGACTCGCCGCGCGCGACGACGCGATCGTTCGCTCGCAAATCGCCGTCGCGCAAATCGCCGCGCCGACGGGTGAAGAGCAGGAACGAGCCGGCTGGGTCACGCGGCGTTTCCACGATTGCGGCTTGTCCGAAATTCACGCGGACGCGGCCGGCAACGTCATCGGTCGCCGCGCGGGAACGACGCGACTCTCCCCCGTGGTGATTTGCGCGCATCTCGACACGGTGTTCCCGCGCAGCACCGACCTCTCGATCCGTCGCGACGGCGAGCGCCTCGTCGGTCCGGGCATCAACGACAACGGTCGCGGACTCGCCGTCATGCTCGCCCTCGCGTCCGAGATCGACGGCACGCGCGTGCGAACGCAGCGGCCGATCGAATTCGTCGCGACCACCGGGGAAGAAGGTATCGGCGACCTCCGCGGCGCAAAGCACTACTTCGCGGGGCGCGGCTCAGACGCGCACGCCGCTGTCGCGCTCGACGGGGCGGGTGACGAGCGCGTCATTCATCGCGCGCTCGGGTCGCGCCGTTTTCGCGTATCGTTCCACGGGCCGGGCGGCCACTCGTGGGCGGCGTTCGGCGCACCGAACGCGGTGCACGCGGCCGCCGGCGCCGCATCGCGCTTGGCGTCGATCCACTTGCCGTCCGCGCCGCGCACAACGCTGTCGGTCGGGCGAATTGGCGGCGGATTGTCCGTGAACTCGATTCCGTCGTCGGCGTGGCTCGAGATCGACGCGCGATCCACGTCCGCCGCGCAACTCGACGACCTCGAGCGCACCGTCCGTCGCGCCGCTCACGCGGCAGCCGATGACGAGAACGCGCGTCGCACGCTCGGCACCTCGCCGCTCACCGTTCGCATCGAGTCGATCGGCGAACGTCCGTGCGGCGAGACGCCGGTCGAGGACGACCTCGTGCAGCAGGCGATCGACGCGACGATGCTCATCGGCCGCCAACCCGATCTCGCGCTCGCGTCGACCGACGCCAACGTGCCGATCAGCCAAGGCATCCCCGCGATCGCCATTGGCGCCGGCGGGCGCGGCGGCGACGCTCATACGCACGCCGAATGGTTCGACAACCTCCGCGGCACCCTCGGCGTCGCGCGAGCCCTCACGATCGTCACCGCCGCAGCGAGACTCGTCGCTTAGCGCGCGTTGGGTAGTCACGCAAACCGCGATCACGTTGTTTGTAGTGGCTCGGCGCGCGTGAGGGCGCGGCCGAGCCACAAGATCGACGCGTATGTCTCCAGCCCGAGGATGACCGCCGCGACGAGCATCGGCGTCCAGAGCACGAACAGCGTGCGCTGGCCGTGGGTGCCGCCGAGCAGTTGGAACGTGAGTGCGGCGAGAACCGTGGGCGGGAGCAGCGCGACGAGCAGCGTGAACAGGTTCGCCACCATCGCGAGCACGTTCTGCCCGAGTGCCTCGACGCCCGTGCTCACCGCGCTGCCCAAGCGAATCCAGGCGGGAAAGAGGATCGCCATTCCGTTCTGAATCGTGATCAGCGCGCCGTTGATCGCGAGCATGAGGAACGGCGATCCCACGAGAATCGCGAGCCGCGTCGTCGGCGACAGCCAGATCCGCTCCGTTCCGAAGCTGGCGATGTACGCGATGACCACGACGACGAGCTGCAGCACGACGATCGGCACCGTCGACGACGCCACCTCGGCGAGCACGATGTCGCTCGAGCGCACGGGCACCGCCTTGAGCAGCGGCAGGTGCAGCATGTCGTGACGGAGGTCGTTTCGCACGAGCCGTCCGCCGAACACGATGAGCAGCCCGGCGAAGGTCGCCGCCGTCGCCGTGACCCAGAGAGAGAAATCGCGGGCGCCGCTCGACAGCGCGGCGCCGAACGCGATGGCCATGCCGGCCGGGCCGAGGAGCAAGCGGAGCTGCGCGGTGCGGCGCAGACAAAGGATGTTCTTCCAGAAGATCGCCATCGCCGGATGGCCGATCGCCTTGAGACGCAGCGTCGTCTTGGCGGCCAGCGACGACTTCGGCACCACGATCGACCGGCGAGAGCGGATTGCGTCCATGCGCCGCGCCCGTTGCTCGGATGCCTCGAGCGCGGCGTCCTCGAACGCCGCGTCGCTGCGCAGCACCCAGAACACGTGCAGACCCATCACGGCGAGCGCCGGAATGATCGCGTGCCACCACTGATTGATCGACCGCGCGAACGTCGGAGCAACCACCAGATGGAAAGGCCAGAGGCCGATCGACGCGGGTGCCTGCGCGAGCACCTTGGCCATCGCGACGAAGAATTCGCCGATGCCATCCGTGTCGAGCAGCTCCCGGCGATTCACCACGAACCCCGTGACGAGCGCCGCCCCGACGAACCCGAAGGCCGCGATCGACCACAAGTTGCGCTTCGCCGCGACGCGTCCGTGCGCCTTGATCGAGGACTGCACGAGCGCCGCGCCAAGGCGATGCAGGTTCAGCGTGGAGAAGAGAACCCACACGCCGACGGCGCGAAGCGGCGACGGTAGGAGGTTGCCGCCACGCCGCAGCACGAACACCCAGATCGCCGCGTTGATCAACACGGCCACCTGCGCGCGAAACAACTTGTGGCCGATGAGGCCGCGCCGCGTGATCGGCGCGGGGAACAGCATCGACACCTCAGCCTGCGTGAACGCGAGCGCGAGGTTGTCGGACCCGAACACCCAGGGCCCCGCGAGCGTGAGCACCGCCAGCAGCGTGATCAGCATCTCGCTCGGCTGACTCAAGAGAAAACCTGTCGCCATCGGTTGATTCGCGGGGCGCCACAGGAAGCCCCACAAATACAGCGCGCCGACGATGAGCGCGACCGCGTAGCGCGGGCTGCGCACACGGCGGAACGCCGACAGAAATCGGTTTCGGGCGCTGTTCCAGCTGAGATACAACAGCGCGTTCATCCCGCCACCGAGTCTGATGCGGTCAGCGTGAGGAAGACCTCCTCGAGCGACTTCGACGCGAGCGACGGATGCGCTTCGATGATCTCGCCGATCGTTCCGTACGCCGCGGCACTGCCCTGCCGCAGGACGAGCAGTTTGGTGCAGAGCTCCTCGACGAGATTCAGCAAATGCGAGCTGAGGATCACCGACGTGCCTCTCGCCGCGCGCGCAATGACGGTCGCCCGCATGCGTCGCATGCCGGCGGGGTCGAGACCCGTGAGCGGCTCGTCGAGGATCAGCACGGAAGGGTCATGCAGCAGCCCGCAGGCGATGGCGAGTTTCTGCCGCATACCGCGCGACAGCTCTCCCGGAAGCGATCTCCGCTTGTCTCCGAGCTCGAGCTCGTCGAGCAGCGGTCCGATGCGCGTCTCGACGTCGGCGACACCATAGAGCCGAGCGATGAACCGCAGGTGCTCCTCGACCGACAGATAGTCGAACAGGTGCGGCTCGTCGGGAATGAACGCCAGCGCGCGCTTCGCCGGAATCGGATCCTTCTGGATGTCGTGACCCGCGATCGCGACCGCGCCGCTCGACGGCGCGATGATCCCCGCGAGACAGCGCAGCGTCGTCGTCTTGCCGGCGCCGTTCGGTCCGACCAAGCCGAGAATTTCGCCCGCACCAACGTCGAAGCTCACGTCGCGCACGGCTGTGAAATCGCCGTAAAGCTTCGTCAGCGCGCGAACGGAGATCATGATGGCGGGTGGGGGAAGACCGCGTTTGGTCGAACAGCGTTTGTGCCGAAGCGCCCTCTAGGAGCGCACCTTCACCACAGAATGGTCGCTCACGTTGACTTGCCCTTGCGCTCCGTCCACGACGGCCGCGTCGCCGATCAGCGAACCGGCCAGCGACGAGTCGACGACCGACGCGCCCTCGCCCACGATCGTATCGCGAACCCGCGAGCGCTCGATGCGGCTTCCGGCGCCGATCGAGACGTTCGGCCCGATCGTCGACGCGACGAGCGAGACGCCGTCCTCGATGTACACGGGGTCGATGAACTCGACCCCCGGAGGAGCCGTCGCTGGTTTCCGCGCTCGTCCCTTCTCCAGCATCGTTCGGTTCGTGTCGAGCAGCGTCCCTTGCTCGCCCGCGTCGTACCAACCCTCCACGTCGATCACTTTGATCTTCGCGCCATGGTCGATCATGTACTGGAACGCGTCGGTCAGGTAGTACTCGCCCTTGTTCTTCGGTTGCTGGAGCGTCCAGTCGATCCCTTCGTACAGGAGCTTCCAATTGCGGATGTAGTACAGCCCGATGTTCGCTCGCTTCGACACCGGCGTCGACGGCTTTTCGACGATCCTCGTCATGTTGCCCGCCGCGTCGCTCACCACCACGCCGAACCGCTGATAGTCCTCGACCGTTTTCACCCAGATGATGCCATCGGCGTCAGTCTGCTTCACCACCGACAGATCCGCGTCGAAGATCGTGTCGACGAAGATGATGAACACCGGCTCGTCCACGTACTCGCGCGCCAATGCGACGGCGCCCGCGGTGCCGTCCTGGACCTTTTGTTCGATGAACACCGCGTCGAACGAATACTTCGCTCGCGCGTAGGCCTCGACTTTGTCCTTCAAGTGCCCCGTGATGTAGATGACCTGGCTCACGTCGCCCAGCTTCGCCAGATCCTCCATCACGTAGTCGATCACCGGCTTGCCGGCGATCTTGAGCATCGGCTTCGGAGTGATGTGCGTGTGCGGCCGGAGCCGCGTGCCCTTTCCCGCCAGCGGAATGATGACTTTCACGGCGCGCTCGTCCCTTCTCGGCCGTAGCGGTCCTTCAGCCGCACCACGTCGTCGAGGTGCGGTGTCGAAACCTCCAAGATGTCGCAGTCCGTGACCGCTTCCATCTGATGTACCGTCCCCGGCGTGACGCGGTACGCGTCGCCGATTTCGAGATTGACGTCCACCGGCCGGTCGCCCTCCCAGATGCGATACTTGAGCTGCCCGGACAGTAGGTAGACCGTTTCGTCTTTCACTGTGTGATACTGCACCGACAGCGCTTCACCCGCTTTGATGTGCAGAATCTTGCCGACGTACTCGTCGGTCTTTGCCCAGATCGTCTCGTGTCCCCACGGTTTGGGAACGTGCGTGATCGGCGCTCGACCGCTCATCGGGCGCGGGCGTCGGCGAGGACATCGAAGCGACTGGCGGTTCCGGTCATGGGACCGAAATAAAGATGGTCGGAAAAGGGGGCGGTAGACGCGGGTCTACCAGAGGTCGCCCACCGTAACGGTCCACCGCCGCGCGATCGATCCGTGTCCGCCCAACCCGGCCCCGCCCGCCAAACCGCTCTGGTTCACGAACACCGGCGCGTCGAGGCGCACGTACACGTCACGGTCGTAGAGACGGCCTCGTGCCACCAGACCGGCGCCCGCGTCGGCGAGCGTCTGGTTGGTCAGCACGGTGTATGCGGAAGTCCCTCGGCCCGCATCGCCGAACACGGCTACCGATATCGAGCCGTGCCCCCATCCCCCCTTCGCCTCCGCCAGCCGCTGGACTAACTCGCCGTTGACGGAGCCGACGGCGTCCAACGCCAAGTCGGTCCGGAAGCCTCGGAGCGCCGCGCCGCCGAGCGGCAGGTAGTTGATCCCCGGCTGCTTGAACAACGCGCCCCGCGCGCGGAAGAGATCGTTCCGGAACGTGTCGAACGGATCGTCGCTCGACGCGAAGATCGATCGCTGCTTCGGCGCGTTGTGCGCTACCCCGCCGTAGACGCGCACGTGTACCTGAGACGCGCTCCCGTTGATCGACCAGGTCCCGCCTATCGATGCGTCGGCGCGCACGTAGTCGCGCGTGTGCTCCTGCCGCGTCGCGAACACGCTGGTCGCGAGCCCCGACGCGAGCGACCCGCGCATCGTGATGTAATCGCTGTCCGCAGTCACCGCCGACCGGTAGGACACCGTTCCGCCCGCCTCGACCACGGTCGCTGGTGCCCACTGCTCAGGCAGGAGAAGCGAGTCGCTTGGCACGGCGACGGTCACGTACGTTTTTGCTTTGATCTGCGGCCCGGGCGTCGAAATGAATGGACTGAAATCCCAGTTCTTGTAGACGTCGGCCTTGAACAGCCCGTCCAGATAGTTCACGTCGGCGCCGTACCCCATCAGCGGCCGGTCGAAACCAGGCAGGTAGGGATTCTCGAGCCTCGCCCACGCGTTCGCTCGCGCGAGAACGTTCGACGTCTTTCCGGTGAACGGGTCGCGTGGATTGCGCGAGGTGAACGCGAAGCCGCCGTCGTGAATGTCCACCATCGACATGTAGTTCGTCTTGGCGCGCAGCCCGAGCACGATGCCCTGCGGATTCGAGTACCAACCGGCCGGCGCCAGCTCGACGAGCGTCTTGGCTCTATCCGCCTGGTCGAGGTACGGCCAGTTGAACGTGACGCGCGGCTCGGGGAGCGTGATCAGCATGTCCTCGGGCGAGTCGTTGCGCCTGTCCCAGTCCCAGGTGACATGGTACGGATCGAGACGCACTTCCTCCGGCCGCTGGCTCGTCGTCACCGTGACGACTTGGCGCGGATCACCCGTCGGGTTCACGCGCGCCACCGTCCAACCGCTCGACGTGCGGACCCCGACCGGCATCGGATGGCGCAAGTCGCCGCGTCGCACGACGCCGACCGCCGTTTTCCAACCGGTTCCGTCCTGGCCTATGCCGTACGAATCCACCGCGTAGTCCATGAGGCCAGTGCCGTGCACCCACTGGTCGAAGAACCAACCCAGATCCCGCGCAGATACAATTTCCGCCGCCGCGCGCATCGCCCGCTCGTCGACGTGCTTCAGCGCCCAGTCGTCGTAGTACCGTCGCAGGAACGCGCGGAAGGTCGAGTCGCCGAGCACGTCGCGCAGTTGGCCGTACATCAGCTTGGCCCGCGTGTAGATCATTTCATTGTAGATCTCGAACTCGGAGAAGTCGCCCGCGTTCGTGCCGACCGGCTGCGCGCGATCGAGAAGCTCCAAACGCAACGACGACAACCCGGCGCTGTCCTTCGCCGGGATCGTGGCCGCCTGAAGTCGATATCCGCGCGGAATGAGCGGTGGAACCTGCGGGCGGCCGATCTGCTCCTGGGGCGTCTTCTCGAGCGCCCAGTCCGTTTGATAGCTCGTCAGCCCTTCGTCCATCCAACCCGAGCGCCACTCGTTGTTGCCGAGGATGCCGTATGTATAGATGTGACCCGCCTCGTGCAGGATGAGGCCCTGCGACGCCGAATCGTCCATGATCATCATGGGGAACTCGGTGCCGCCCTTGTCGAGGCGGTGCACGTTGGTGATTTGCGGATAGGCATATGGCCCATAGACCGACTCGAGCCACTGAAGAGCGAACAGCGTTCGGTCGAGCGCGCGGCGGTCCGCCCACGTCGTTTCGTCGCCGGGCTTGAACAGCACGTTGACCGACACCGTGTCCCACGTCGGAAAGTGCGCGTGCGCCGGCGTCTGCCGAACGTACGTGCCGCCTTCGTATAAGTAGTCCGGCGACGCGCTCCAAGCGAAATGATGGACGTCGTTCGCGACGAACCGCACGGCCCTGAATCCCGCCGGCGTCTCGGCGGTGAGCGTCCGATTCGGCAGCTCCGAATACGCGTGTTCGGCGAGACGTGCCGGTCCGTTCTTCGAAACCCGCGTCCATCCGGGATCTCCGTCGACCGGCACACCGCTCGACGCCAGAACCTGATCGTCGCGCACGATCATTGTCACGTCGTACGTCCCGTATTCGCCGTATAGCTCGCCGGCAGGCTGGAGCGCATTCGCCTCCCAGCCGCCGCGGTCGTAAACGGCGACCTTGGGATACCACTGCGCGAAATCGTACGTTCGCCCGCGCCGCCCTTGTCGGCGCGTTACGGTCGACGGCCGGGCGTTCCAGGCGAAGTGAACGCGAATGGAATCGCGCGGCGCCAACGGCCGGGGCAGCCGAAAATGCGCGACGGTGCTGTCGGGCGCTCCCGGGTAGTCGACGACGACCGGGGTGCCGTCCACGGTCGGCGCTTGCGTGAACCGCTCGTAGCCGAAGTCCGGCTCGGCGAGATTTTGAAAGCGCACGCGATTCTCATTCTCGTCGCGCGTGCTCCACTTGGAGGCTGGCCGGAATGCGTTGAGGTACTGGTGGACGAACATCTCGCGCAGCGTATCCGGCGAGTTGTTCGTGTAGGTCAGCACTGCCTCGGACTCGAGCCGCGCCTGTGCCTCGTCGAGCTTGGCGACGACCTCGTAGTGCACTCGCTGCTGCCAGTATCCGGTCGTGTCCCCGGATGGAGGGCTCGTCGCACCGCGAAATGGGCGGCCCGGCTGTTGAAGGCGAAGGGGGACGGGGAGGACGAGGGAAAGCTCGGAAACGGGGGACCGAGCGGCAGCGAGCGACGCGGCGACGACGTATACGAGCATCTCTGATCGATTCGTGTTAGGCTACTTGCAGGGGCGGGGCTCCACACGTCACGTTCAACGCTCAATGTACTCGACGTGCATCTTTTGCAACCATTCGCTCGGCGCGAATAGGCGCATCGAGCACTTCCCGGTCGGCGAACGGTTGGCGTTCGACGGTACCAAGGGAAGGCTCTGGGCGGTCTGCCCGGATTGCCATCGCTGGAACCTCTCGCCCCTCGAAGAACGCTGGGAGGCGATCGAGGAATGCGAGCGCCTCTTCCGCGGCACGCTCGTACGCGTGTCGACCGAGAACATCGGCATGGCCCGTCTCGCCGATGGGCTCGAGCTGATTCGAATCGGCAAACCGCTGCGTCCCGAGTTCGCCGCGTGGCGATACGGCCGGCATTTCGGGACGAGACGGCGCCGAGCGGCGGTGATGGGCGGCGCGGGCGTGGCGGGCGCGGCAATCGCCGGAATCGCCCTGGGTCCCACAATCGCGCCAGCGCTCGGACTCGGCGCCATTTCGCTGGTCGCGGTGCCGGGCATCACGACTGTGATGGGCGTGATTCCGATGGTCGGCATTCTCGCCGCGCGCGACTACATCCAGCACGATCGAGTCGTCGCTCGGCTCGCTCAGGGCAAGCGGGTCGTCACGGTGCGCGCGAAGCACGTCGGCAACGTCGAGCTGGACGTGAGCGGCGCGGGGGAAGGGCGCGCGTCTCTCGTCGTCCATCATGATACCGGATGGACTCAGTTCAAGGACGCGGCCGCGATTCACGCGACGGGAGTCATCATCTCCGGCGCGAATCGATACGGCGCGCACCAGACGCGTGTGCAGGACGCCGTCCGCGAGATCGAGCACGCCGGTGACGCCGCGAGCTTCCTCTCGGCGGCGTCACGACGCAATTCGTGGCGCCATGGTCGCATCATGTCGCTCGTGAATCAGTACCGCCAGCTCGGCGCGATGAAGCTGTCGCCGATCGAGCGGCTCGCGCTCGAGATGGCCGTGCATGAGGAGAACGAACGGCGCGCCCTCGAAGGCGAATTGGCGATGCTGGAAACCGCGTGGCGCGACGCCGAACACATCGCGGCGATCTGCGACGACGATCTGACGCCGCCCAAGCTCTACGAGTGACGCCGGGGAGTGGCGACTGCCGCTCCCCCCCCCCGCCCCCCCGGCCACGCAAAGCACGACGCCCGCCGGAAGATCCGGCGGGCGTCGAGTAGAGTGGCCTTCGGCGTTTCAGGGAACGATCGCCGCGGGCTTGTCCATCTTTTTCTGCGGGTTCTTCACGTACACGTCGAACCAGGCGATCCAGCGAGCCCACTGGTCCAGATCCGACTCGCGCGTCGCCGGGCCGTGGTCCTCGTACGGATACATGAAGAGAGCGGCCTGTTTCCCCTGGCCTTGCAGCGCCTGCATCATGCGGATCGACGAGATCGGATCCGTGCCGACGTTCTGATCCTCGAGCGAGTGATACATCAAGACCGCGCCGCTCAAACGATCGGCGTAGAAGAACGGCGACATCTCTTCGTACGTGTCTTTCGCTTCCCAGAACGTGCGCCGCTCGTTCTGGAAGTTGTAGGGCGTGAGCGTGCGGTTGTACATGCCGTCGCCCGCGATGCCGGCCTTGAAATACGGCGTGTGCGTCATCGCGTTCATCGTGCTGAACGCCCCGTAGCTGTGGCCGCCGATGCCAAGTCGGTCGCGATCGAGGTAGCCCGCCTTGTCCACCGCGTCGATCACGAGATCGAGATCTTCACGCAGCTCATCGACGTAGTGGTCGTTCATGCGCCCGGTCGGTCCGACGATCGGAATGTCCACCGGCTGAATCACGACGTAGCCTTGCGTGACCCAGATCTCCGGGCTCCGTGCCGCGACGTTGGCGAACTGGTTGATGTTCGTCGTGCGGCGGCGTTGATCGTATTCAGCCTGCGTCGAGAACTCGGTCGGGTAGAACCAGATGATGCCCGGCAGACGCGTGCCTTCCTTGTAGTCGCGCGGCAGCGTGACGTCGATATAGAATTTGTAATTGTCGCGCGGACGCTCGACGAGCAATCGTTTACGGATCGCCTGCGAGACCTCGGGCGCGAAGTCGGTGTTCTTCGTCAGCTTCGTCTCCGAGCCGCTCTTCATGTCGCGCAGGTAGGAATCCGCGACCATCGTCGGCGACTGCTTCGTCACGATGACCTTCGAATAGTCGTCGTCCAGCGGCGCGACGACGTCCTCGGCGATGTCGCCCTTGCCTTCGAACAGCCGCGTCTTTTGGTCGGTCTCGATGTCGACCTTGTCGACGAAGTTGTGCGGCGCCTGCTTCGCCCAGTCGGCGAAGTACCGGGTTCCCTCGAGAAAAACGCTCTTCCCGTCCGTCGAGACGAGCACCACGTTGCCGCCATTCGGGCCGCGCTTCACCTGCAACGCGCCCGGGTTGGCGAAGAACGCCGAATCGCTCTGCGCACCGCCGCGACCGCCGCCACCACCGCCGCCGCCTCGACCACCGCGGCCGCCGGCCGCGATCGAGCCGCCCTTCGCGATCTCGTAATGCTTGCTCGGATCGGCGAGGCGCACGGCATAGAGATCGGTGCCTTCGCTCACGAACAACGTTTTTCCGTCAGCACTGAACTCGGCCGACGTCATGCGGCTGTTCGCTTCGAAGAGCTGCTTCACGTCGCCCGCGCCGAACGGCGGCGACCACAGGAAGAGACGATCCTTGCGGTTCGCTCCCCCTCCACCACCGCCGGCGCGACCCGCGCCGCGACCGGCCGCTCCACCGCCGCGCGCACCATTCTGCCCGGCTGGCGGGGCCTCGCTCTGGAGATACACGAGACCGGTGCCCACCGGATTCCACTGGATGTTGCGCTTCGCGGAATCCGCTTGACCACCGCGGCCGCCGAAGCCCGGGCCCGCGGCGAACGGCGTCGTATCGTTGGCGCCGCCGGTTCCTTCGCGAAGCGCCGTCTTGGAGATTTGCGCGAGCTCCTTGCCGCTCCCGTCCCAAATCTCCTCGACCGTTCCGAAGTTCGCGACGGGGACGAGGTACGAGTACGGCTTGGTCTGCAGCGTGACGCGGAAGTACTGCCCGTCCGGCGATGCGTCGACGCTCGTGATCAACGCGGGCGCGCCGATTTTCTTGACCGCCTTCGTCTTCACGTCGATCACGGAGAGCTGGCCGAGCGTATAGTAGTCGAGCAGATCCTTCTCGTATTGGTCGCGGAGGAGGCTCGCGTAGTTGCGGTTCTGGAGAACCTTCCCGGCTTCACTCGTGCGAACGAGCGGTCCCGTTTCAACCGGCGGCCGCTTCGGCTCGGCGGGACGACCGTCCGGCAGCAGCACGGCGATGATGCTTTTGCCGTCCGCCGTCCAATCGAAGGTCGTCACGCGCACCGCGAGTAGCGGCGTCTTTGCCGTGAGCAGGGTCGACTTCCCGGTCGCGACGTCGGCGACGTAGATGTCGGTTCTTGCGTCGAACGACGCGATGTAACCGATCGACTTTCCGTCTGGCGACCAAGTCGCACCGTTCACGACGGCGCCCTTTGGCGTCTCGATCGTACGGCTCGAGCCGTTCGTCGGGTCGAGCAGCGTCAGGCCGATGCTGCCGCGCGTCGTGAGCGCGCGCGCCCGGTTCGCCTTCCAGTCGATCTCGACGCCGCCGAGTCGATAGTGCGGCTTCCCGAACACGTCGATCGAGGCCAGGCCCTCGCTTTCCGTCTTCAAGAAAAGCTTGTGGTCGGGACTCGGATTCGTGTACGCCACGTTGTTCCGCGGCGCCGACACGATTCGATCGACGATCTCCGGCGGCTTGACGTACGTTTCCTTCGCCAGAACCTCCTTCGGATTCCAGCCTTGCTGCGTGACCGTTTGCGCCGATATCGGCGCGGCGAGAACGAGACCGGCGAGGCCGATCACTGTGCGCAACGAAGCACGCACGACGAGAGGGGACGAGCGCGTCATCTCTGACTCCACAGGTGGCGACAGGTGGACCGGGACAAACGTGGGTGGGCGCATCACGCCCCATTATACGGAAGGCGGGGGCCGTGTGCTGGCCCCCACCACCCGTCCACCCGTCCACCTGTCCACCCGCCTATCTGCCCAACATCTTTCCCCTCAGGATCGCCAGCCGTCGCCGGACCGACCCGTCGAGAACCGTGTCACCCACCCTGACCACGACGCCACCGAGCACGGCCGGGTCGACGTGGAAGTGCGGAACGACCGTCTTGCCGAGGACGCGGGAGAGCTGGGAGGTCACGAGCTCGCGGTCGCGCTCATCCGCGTCGCGCGCGACCGTCACCGACGCGTGGACCCGGCCTTCCACCTCGTCCATGAGGTCATGGTATTGGTGGGCGATGGCCGGAATCAGCATCTGGCGCCGGTGGTCGACCAGCGCCTGGAGGAACCGAACGAAGGTCCGCGGGAGCGCGCCGCCGTACGCCTTCTGGATGATCTCATTCTTTTGCTTGCTGCTGACTCGCGGCGACTCGAGGAAGACCCGAAGACGCCGGTCGGTCTCGAACGCGTTCGAAACGCTGTCGAACATCTCGCCCCAGCCACGCAGGTCGCCCGCGCGCTGCGCAAGCTCCAGCAGCGTCTCGGCATAGTTTCGAGCGATCGTGGGTTCGCGCATCAGCCGACCTTTACGTTGCCGATGGACGACAGGTAGGACTCGACGAGCTGGCGGTTCCTGGCCGACTCGAGGTTCTGCTCGATCACCTTGCTCGCGCCGGCGAGCGCCAGATCCACTGCTTCCTTCCGGAGCTGGGCGATCGCGCGATCCTTCTCGCTGTCGATCTCCCGACGAGCCCGCTCGAGCATCTCCTGCTGTTCGCGGCGCGTCTGGTCAAGCAGATCGCCCCGCATCTTCTCGGCGACCGATCGGCCGTCGGAAATCAGCTTTTGCGCCTCCCCCCGCGCGGCGTCGATTTGCGCCTGGTGTTCGGCGAGAAGCTTGGCCGCGGCGTCGCGATCGGCTTTCGCAGCGTCGATCGCCGCCTCGAGCGCCTTTTCGCGCGCCTCGACGGCAGCCGCGATGGGACCGAACGCGAATCGGCGGAGAATGAAGAACAGGATCAGGAAGATCGCGAGCGTCCAGAACATCAGGTTGAGCTGGAGGCCGACCAATGAGCGGCCAGGATGCTCGGGGGCGGGGCTAGCGGCGGCTTCCTGAGTAAGGGCGACGCTCGCCGCCACGGTCTTCGTGGCGAATACGGTCACCGACCAGAAACGCATACGCATGAGATAGTCTCGATTGAGGTGGCGAGACTGGCGCCCCCGGGGGCGCCAGTCGGCCGAATCGCTAGAAGTAGGTCTTGAGCTGAATCAACAAACACACGACGACGCTGAACAACGCGACGCCTTCGATGAGCGCCGAGAGGATCAGGGCGCCCGTCTGAATCGTGCCGGCGATCTCTGGCTGGCGCGCCATGCCTTCGGTCGCGCCCGCGCCAATTCGCCCAATACCGATACCCGCACCGATCGCGGCCAGACCAGCACCGACACCGGCACCGAGCATCGCCCAAGCGCCCGTATACGCGGGGTTGAAGGCCCCGGCTGCGGCCTGCAACAGCGGAAGAATTGCCATGGTTCAGTTCTCCAATCGAAACAGCGGTTCACATCCGTTGCTTCGCACCGGTTGGCGATCGTCCGCCGCAGTGCCGCTCGTCAACGAGCCCCGGGGCTCAACGAGCATCGCCAAGCATTCGCCCGGCTACTTCTGCGGAGGTTGAAGCACTTCCTCCGCAGTACTGCAACTGTATGGTTGACGGGTGGACGGCAAAAGCACTCACGTCTGGGTTTTTCCTGTCCACCTGTCCACCCGTCCACCTGTTTAGTGATGCGCCGCCCTGATCTGTCCAATGAAAACGGCGGCGAGCAGCGAGAAGATGAACGCCTGGATGAAGGCCACCAGGATCTCCAGCACCATGATGAAGAGCGCCATCAGTAAGGCGAGCGGGGCGAGCGCGAACACGAGCCACCCCACCATCATGAAGATCAGTCCGATCAGCGCGAGAATGATGACGTGACCCGCGATCATGTTCGCGAACAGACGGATCGTGAGCGCGAAGGGCTTGGTGAACTTTCCGACGATTTCGACCGGCGTCATGATAATCGTCATCGCCTTCAACAGCACCGGACCCTCGGGCCAGTAAATGATCGTGCCGATGTAACGCGCGCCGAGCGCTTTGATGCCGGCCGCCTCGATCACGACGAAGGTGATGATGGCCAGCGTCGCCGTGACAGCGATGTTGCCCGTCGGCGTCGATCCGTATGGAATCAGCCCGAACAGGTTACAGACCAGAATGAAGAAGAAGAGGGTGAGCACGAACGGGACGTATCGTTCGCCGCCATGGCCTCCGAGTACCGGGACGTAGATCTCGTTTCGGAGGTACAGGATCACCGCTTCGAGCCCGGCGGCGAATCCTCTGGGGCTCCCCGCTCGCTGCGTGCTCCGGACGTGTACCCTGGCCGTCCAAATCAGCACGATCGTCAGGAGCACGGCCGCGAACAGCATGAAGAAGATGTGCTTCGTCAGCCCCATGTCGAACGTGTGTCCGGCGATCGTCACGTTCCACGTAGCGAACGTGTGCTCGCAGGACCACTCCTGGAGACTCTTGAAGCACGGGAACTCGATGGTCTTCGAGTCCGTGATGTGCGGCATGATGATGTCCGCGGGGCCGAGCTGTTTGGCGAAGGGAGTGACGGGCTCCTGCGCTCCCTGGGCGCGTGCCGCGGTCGGTGCGAGGAGCGCGGCCGCGACGAGCCATCCGAAAAACCGCGAGGTCAGTCTCATGTTCGAATCAGCAATGGTTCGAGCAATGACGATGCGAAGAGTAAGGTCGCCAAGGTGATCAGCGCCGCGACCGGCGGCAGCCTCAAGGCGAGTGCAACGACCAGCGCGTAGCCGACGAGGCCCAGGAACCGAACCAGCATCCCGGCCCCCATTCGGGCCGTGATTCCAGCTCGGCCCGCAGCTCTGGCGACGGCGAACGCCGCCAGCTGGAGCAGGACGGCAAACCCGGCGCTGATCCAGACGGCGGAACGCTCACCGGGCCCCCGAAATGCGAGGCTCAAAAGCGCTCCCCCCAAACCCGCTACCGCCGCAACGAGTAACCCGTACCGCGCAAGTGCCTTTGTCACCTACCCCGCCCGGTCCCGCCGTCAGATTGTCCCTGGGCGACGACGTCCTTGGACCTTCGTTGAGCTGCTGTAACGCGCCGATACATCGAGTAAAAGCCGCCAGCCGCGCCGACGAAAACGAAGATGAGAAGGAGCCACGGGGACGTGCCTAATCTTTTGTCGAGCCAAACGCCGGCGAACACGAAGACCAGGATCGTGAGGGCGAACTGGAGTCCGATCCCAGCGAATTCCGCCCCGGACACGACCTGGGCGGTGCCGCGGCTGACCCTGCTTCCGCGTCCTTCCGGCCCCTTTGGCGCGTCCCGCTTGTCGTCCATTTCGATGCAGAATTTAGGAGCTTGTGAAATTTTTCGCAAGCAAACCTGGCAGTCTGCAACGCCGATTGCCAAACGCACGACCGGTGCTCATAAGTCGATGCATCACCGTTGCTTCGCCGTTGCCTCTCATGTTGACTATTCGTCCACGCGCAGATAGGTTGGCGCACGGCCGTACTGTGAACGGTTACTGCGGTTCACGTGCAACCGGGGGCCAACCCTCGCCGCCACCGGGATTCATGAACATTCGTATTGCCATCGCGTTGGCTTTCGTAGGCGCGCTCGCGTTCGCCTGCAGCCCGCGCTCGCGCTCCAGCTCACAAAACTCGCAGCCCGCCGCGCTCGCGAGCGCCATGCCGTTGAGAACCAGCGCAACCGGCGAAATCGTCGAACGACCGGAACGTCCGCGCGCTCGACCGGCGTCATCGCAGAAAACAGAAGCGAAGCTCGACTCGCATCTCGACGTCACCGTTCAACCACGTGCGATTCAGTTCGCGCTCGGCGTGAAGAACGTCGGTAAGAAACACCTCGAGCTCACGTTCCGCAGCGGACAGTCGTACGACTTCGTCGTCGTCGACTCCATCGGACGCGAGGTGTGGCGCTGGTCCGCCGGCCGCATGTTCACGCAAGGCGTCCAGAACAAGCAGCTGAGCGGCGGCGACTCCATGCACGCGCGCGAAACGTGGATGGCGCCGACACCCGGCCACTACACCGCGATCGCCACGCTCAACAGCGCCAATTTCCCCACCGAACAGCGCGCCGACTTCGTCGTGCCGTAAGAAAACTCTAAGGCTCCACGTACCACGGATCGGGCCGCCCATCTCGGCGGCCCGTTGTATTTCTGCCTAGATAACTAGGACTGCAACAGCCTGACGCAGAGGACGCAGAGAAACAGAGGGACGCAGAGGAAAGCAAACAGCGAAGAAACACTTGGCTGTCGACCTCAGTCAGCCACGCCGCAGCTGCCCGAGGTCGTTCTCAAAAGCCGCTTCGCTCTTTCTCCTCATGTGTTCCCTCTGCGTCCTCTGCGTCCTCTGCGTCCTCTGCGTCCTCTGCGTCCTCTGCGTCTCTGCGTTGAGTAGTTGCAGTTGTCGTCCAGCAGCCCGGAATCGGCCGGCCCTGGACCGTCGGGCCGCACCGGTTAGGTTGTCCCGGACACCTCAATCGCGAGACAGGAGCGATCCCGAGTGGCGACGCGACAGGCAACGGTGGACGATTCGCGCGACGTCGAGCTGCTCGAGCAGCTCGCGCGCGCACGATCGGAGTTGATCGCGCAGATCGGCCGACGGATCATCGGGCAGCACAAGATCGTCGACGATCTCGTCGCGGCGCTCCTCGCCGGCGGCCACGTGCTCCTCGTCGGCGTTCCCGGTCTCGCCAAGACGCTCCTCGTGCAGACCGTCGCGCAGGCGCTCGATCTCACGTTCTCACGCGTGCAATTCACGCCGGACCTGATGCCGAGCGACATCACCGGTACCGAGCTGCTCGAGGAAGATCACACATCGGGCGGCGCGCGCCGGTTCTTCAAGTTCGCGAAGGGCCCGATCTTCGGGAACGTGGTACTCGCCGACGAAATCAACCGCGCGCCGCCGAAGACGCAGGCCGCGCTGCTCCAGGCCATGCAGGAGCATGCCGTTACCGCGGCGGGCCAGACTCACCGGTTACCGGAGCCGTTCTTCGTCCTCGCGACGCAGAATCCGATCGAGCAGGAAGGCACGTATCCGCTGCCCGAAGCGCAGCTCGACCGCTTCATGATGCAGCTCACGATCGGCTACCCGAGCCGCGACGAAGAAGAGAGAATCGTCGCCGCGACGACGGGCGACCTCGACGTCGAGATCCGACCTGTGCTCGACGCCGCGCAACTGTTGCAGCTCCAGCATCTCGTGCGCCGCCTTCCCGCGCCGCCGTCGGTCGTCAGCTACGCGGTCAAGCTCGCGCGTTCCACGCGCCCCGCCGCCGATGAAGCGACGCCGATGGTCAAGAAATACGTGAGCTGGGGCGCCGGCCCGCGTGCGTCGCAGTATCTCATACTCGGCGCCAAGGCACGCGCGGCGATGGACGGGCGCGGCGTGCCCGATCTCGAGGATGTGAACGCGATGGCAGTCCCAGTGCTCACCCACCGCGTCGTCGTGAACTTCCAGGCGGAGGCCGAGGGGATGTCGCCCGAGCGCTTGGTGACCGTCCCCTCGAAGCCGTAACCGCGCGGGCGGGGATTACATCATCCCCATGTTCTTCTTGAGGAAAGCGATCGTCTGCGGCCACGCTTCCTTGATCGCCGCAAGATTTCCCTGTTGGACAACTTCGTTGGGCGGGGTCTTCGGGTCGTCCTGGGCGCGAACGAACCCGTGCTCGGCGTTCGGGAAATTCTTGCCGTAGTACGACTTATTCAAAGCCTTCATCGCTGAGTCGACGCCAGGCATTCCAGCCCCTGTTCGTGCGTCTATGGCGCCGTTGAACATCATCACCGGCACTCTGATTTTGGCGAGCGAATCGCCGATCGGTACGGCCCCGTTCATGTAGGGAAGGCCGTAGAACGCCACACCACCCGATAATCCCTGAATGCCGCCGTTGATCATGTGGTCCCAGACCGTTCCACCGCCCCAACAAAACCCGATCACCGAATATTTCTGAGCGGCGGAAGGCTGTGACATCGCATAACGTGCCGCGGCGTCGATGCCCTCGTTTCGCTCGGCGATCGATACGCCGCGGATGAGTGCTCGGGCTGTATCCCCCGACAACTCCACCGTGCTCGCCCCGCCACGGACTCGAGAGAGCAAGTCGGGTGCGATCGCGATGAAGCCGTCCGCCGCTACCTGATCGGCTACGCCGCGCACCCATGTTTGAAGTCCGAAGATCTCGTGCACGACGACGACTACGGGCGTGCGCGGGTTGGACGTGGCAGGGTAGACCACCCACGCCATCAGCGAATCCGACGAGCCGGGCCGCCAGGCGATTTTGACCCACTCGCCATGCCGGTTGCTCGCCGCGAGCCTGGCCGCCGCCTGGTTCGCGCTCGGCGGCAGCGCGGGGTTGCCTTGGTTGTTCGATGCCGCAACCGAGGTCGCCGCGAGATCGCCGGCCGCCATGTGCGACATGTGCTCGTCCATTTGCTGCGGGCGGTGACACGCCGCCAGTGAAAGCGCGGCTACAGCGCCAACGAAAATGCGCGGGAACGACATACGCAGCTCTCCGTCGTGTGAGGGCTATGATTTTTTCTGCGGGGGCCGCAAATCAATACGCGGCCTGACAATAGATTCCCCGTCCCCCGCGCGGAAGGGCGGCGGACCTCAGAGAATCCACGGAATCAACGCGCGTGTTTGGCGACGATATTCCTCGTAGCGAGGGCCGAAGACCCGCGCGAGGCTCTGCTCCTCGAGTCGAATCTTCCTCAGATACGTCGCGACGACGACGGCGACGGCGAGAAACGCGTGCAGATCTCCCGACACGAGGGCCGAACCAAGAAACATTCCGAGGATGGCCGTATAGATCGGATGCCGCATAAAGCGATATGGCCCCGACCGGACGAGCTCGTGGTCGACCTTCTCGGTGATGGCGCCGCTCCAGTTGCGGCCGAGCGTGCGCCTCGCGCTGATCGCTAGACCAAAAAAGGCTGCCTGCACCGCGAGGCCGAGGTAGACCCACCCGGTGCCAACCGGCAGGATGCGGTGGTCGAGCCATGGAAGCGGCGCGAACAACAGAAAGAATCCCAGCAGCAGCAGGTATTGATGTAAGGCCCGCGATTTCGCCGACTCCGAGCGAACCGTCGATGCCGTTTTCGTCGCGGAGACGCCCCAGTACACTTGCCACGCGATCCAGAGCAGCGCCGAAATCGTGAACGGCGTGGAAAGAATCCGCGCCCGGTAGTACACGACCAGCGCGAGAAGCGTCAGCAGGATCGCCTGTACCGTTAGTTGCGCCGCCCGCCCGGTCAGCCGCAGCGGACCCAGCGCCAGAACCGCCGTTTGAGACCGTGTTCGGTTTGCGGCGACGGCGGGGTTCGCCTCGTCGGCCTGGGCTTCTTTCACCGCGTGGTCGACGCGTTCAGAGGTCATGGAATCCCCTCGAGGGGCCGTCCTGGTTTCGGGGCCGATGTCGGACCTTCGTCCAATCTTTGGCCAAAGCCCTTGCGGACTCTTGCCTTCCCCGCTGATTATGTCGCTGTCTGGCGCGAACTTGCAAACGCTCTCGATCCGCCGAGAGGAACACCGATGGGTCTCCCGCAGCGCGCAGGATCACCCGCAAGCTCGTTCTCCGCGCTTCCCCCAGGCGTCGCTCACGCCGCGGGAGAGTATCAGCGACTGCGTGAGATCGAAAAGGGACATCTCGCCTTGATGGCGCGGCATAACCTGCTCGCCGACTGGACGCCGGAGATTCGGGAGACGGTCATCGAGGCGCGCAAGCACATTCAAGAGGCGAACATAGCGCGCGAGAAGCTGCGCGGGCTCGTCCGCGATATCGTCACGACGCTGCGCGCGGAACGGATGTCGCTCTCCGGAGTGCTACGACACGCACGCTCGCTGCTGCAAATGCTCGAGGCGTCGGGCGCGATCCAGAGCGACGGCGGCTGGCTCGAAGCCGACGTGCTCGAATGGGCGATCGAGGACTACGAGTCGAGCGCGTGACAGCCACCCGACTCCGGAGCGTCAGACGCGCGCGCGCCACTCCGCGGTCGCCTCGGGGACCAGTCGTGCTCCCCAATGACTGACCTCGAGGATGTAGTAGTCGCGCCGCTTCGGATCGCGGGGATCGACGACCTCGTAGTACGTCGGCTGGGGCTCGACCCTGACGGTGAGCCCGTTGCATTCGCCGCCTTCACAAGTGACTTGAATCATGCGTTCGTCCTCCCCCACCGGCGGTCGTCAGCTCGCCTGTTGAACGGCGGACCTGGCGCCGGTGAGAAACCGGGGCCCACTCTCACACGCGCGCTCGACCGTGCGCGCGATACTCTCCGGCAGTCGGACCGCGCCGCGCGCGTGCGCTTCGAGCACGAGCGCGAGGGCGCGACGCTGACGGTCGAACGCGGAAAGCAGTTGCGCCCCGCCGTCGGGGGTCGCGAACACTCCGTGCACGAGCCCCTGCAACGAGCTCTGCTCGGCCGCGTCCGATGATGCGTCGTTCATGCAGACTTCGAGATTCCAGGTTTGGCGGTGGTGCTCGCACAAACCAGTCCTGCTATCTGGGGATGCGCCCTGGGTGCACGCCGCGCAAAGAGCGATCGCGCGCAGCAGGTCCGCACTCGGAACGAAAGCCATCGGGTCTTCCTCGAGAACTTGTCGTAGCTCCTTCGCCAGGTCAGGATCGCGCGTCGTGGCGTAGACCAGGTGAAGGCGGCGGCGCGCGTTGGGTTCGATGCTCATGACTGGACTCGCCGCGGGATTGATCGCACGCTGTTACTGGGGTTTGAAATGCCTGTCAGAAGAGTGAGCGAGGATGGGGCGGCGGCGCCGGCGCCCGCATCCTCGCCGTTCGCAGATCCCACATGACCACGCCGTCGACTCCTGCTCTCTCGCCGAACGCGCTCGAGACGCTCGACCGCCATTGGGCGGTGAAGGTCGTCACGCCCGAGGACCGGGCGTCGTCCATCCAGTTCGCAATGGGTGTGCTCACGCGGCTCGGCGCCGGCGAGGCTCCGCCGCCTGAGACGACGCTGCCCGAGTTCGTCGTGCCATTGGCTGGCGCGTACGTCATCGCGGCCAGTGAGTGGCTCGACTTCGAGGGATCCGCGTCGCCCAGCGCGCTGCTCTCCGCCGAACAAGAGGCCCAACGCACGGCTCACATCGAGGTTGGCGCCGATCGAGCGTTCACGCTCACGGCCGCGCTCCCGGTCGAGGCGCACGAGCAGGTCGCCGCCCTCTACCGGACATTGCTCCTCGCCGGGCTCGCCCAGCTCGGCAACAAGCACACCGAGTTTCGCCATTGGCTGCGCGCCTATGCCCCCGTGCTCTTCCCGCCCGAGGAACGCGGAGCGGGCGGCGAGCGATGGGACATCGTGCTGCTGCGACGCGTGGTCGAGCTCTGGACTCACGTGCTCCGCGGCGCCGGACCGTCGGGCCTCGGACACGCGATGGAGCTCATCGCGTCGATTCGTGAAGAGCGACCCATTCGCGAGGTCGCCCTGCTCGCGACCATCGATCCCGCCGACGAGACGCGCACGCGGTTCTACCTCTTCACGCTGTTCCATCTGACCGAGGCGGCCACCGAGCTGCTGCTCTTCCGCCTCCACGGCGAGCCGTCGCGTGTCGACGCGCGGCTGTACAGCCACTTCACCCTCGCCCGCGACGCCGCCGGCGGCGATCCGCGTCTCGACGCAAGCTTCGATTGGCTCTACGAGGCTGCCCGTCGAGTGGTCGAGCTGCGCACGGCGCAACTCGAGCTCCTCCCCGAAGCCGCTCGTTGAGCGTTCTCTGATCATCGCGGTGATCGCCGGGTGCTCCCCACGAGCATGCGGTGCCCACTCGGCGACCGCGCGACGACGACCGACACGCGCGATCCCGCGCGCGCGGCAGGTCTGAGGGCGAGCACCCGCGCGCCGGACTGCGTGGAAGGCGCGACGTCATCGGCGAGACGGAACCACGCCACATCGCCCGCGTCCTTCGTGCAGCGAACGTAGTACGCATCAGCCGACCAGAAGCCGTCCCAACGCTCGCCTTCGGTAAGGTCGGCGAGCAGCGCCGTACGCGGCGCTTCCTCGAGCGGTTCAGGCGGCGTTGCACAACTGACGAGTCGCATTGCAGGGAAGACGCGAGTTGTCGGTGGGAAGAGACGTCGTGACGCCGATGTTGCAATCGGAAGGGAGCGGAACGTAGAAAACACTGATTCAAAGCGCAATAGTAAAGTTTTCCATAACTCGTTGTCGTTGCTGTGGATAGCGAATGTGGACAGTTGTCGATAATGCGGTAACTCCGTTGGTGAGTGCGCTTAAGACCCGGCCTCGTCCTGTTGAAAACGATTGTGGACAGATGTGTACGAACGGAAAGCGACGTTCGGAGAGCGGCGCGCGGAGAACGACGACACCCGAGTCGAAAAACGGCGCGATTTTCGGCGCATTTGGCGCAAAAAAACGCCGCGCCGATACTCGCTGGCGCGTAACCAGTTGCATCGTCTCCGCGGTCCCAAGCGTGTCGAGAAAAACACAGCTGTCCACACGCAGATGTGGACAGCCTGTTGATAGCATCAACGTTGCTGACCACCCTGGCGCAATGAAGCACCGCGGCAATATTGCCAGATCTCAAATGTCGTCGCGTGGGACCGCGCGACGCGCCCAACGAGCATGACGAGAACGAGTCTCGATCGACGATCCACCGACACGCTGATGGCGAAGTTGGTGGTGTATCTGGGCGAATTGGAGCGCGCGTTTCTCGCGCGCAACTCGCTGCGCGTCACGGCGCTGCTACGCCGCCGCATGGCGGGACATCTCCCGCGTGTGGTCCGGGAAGAGTTGATGGTGCTAGCGCGCGCGCCGCGCGACAGTCTTCGCGCGCCGGTGCAGTTCTATCGCTTCGAGCACCGCATGGCGCAACTCGCGAAAGGCGGCGAACGACTTCTCGCCGCACAGATGGAGCTTCGACTCGATCCGCGCGTCGGGGGCACGGCGCGTCGTCGCGCGCGCTCCGCCGCGGCGCACGCTCCGGCCGAGCGGGAACGAGACGACTGACGCCGCGGAGTTAGCCCTCCGACGATCCCTCGTCGAGCGACGCCTTGAGACCCGCGGTGAGCTCTTGCTCGCCGCTGATGATCGCGCGCCATGAAACCTCCGGACCATTCCGGCGGCCCTTTTCCGTCACTTTGATTCCGTCCGGGCCGATCGCGATGGTGTAGAGTTTTCCGTCGAGCTCCAGCTCCCGCTTGATCGTTTTGTCGAGCTTCGCAGTCATCCTTCCTCCTCTATGGTTCGGGCACCAGGTGCCGTGCGAATCGAGTAAAACAAAGTAGCACCCTCCGGATCAAGAAGGCGGCGCGCGGCGTTCCATATATGTAGAGGTCGCCATTCGGGTGGAGAACCCAAATCGTTCGTACAGTGCCTGCGCATCGCGCGTGAGGAGAGCGATGCGCCGAAGCCCTTGGAGGTCCGGATGCGCGAGGATTTCCTCGACCATCCACGAGCCGATCCCTCGCCCGCGAGAGTCGTCCGCCACGATCACGTCGGTGAGATACGCGAAGGTCGAGAGATCCGTGACCGCGCGCGCGAACGCGACTTGCCGGGAGCCGTCGTAGACCCCCACGCACAGCGAGTTCGCGATCGAGCGCGCGAGGATATCCACCGTGACCTCGGCGCCCCAATGAGAATCGTGCAACATCGCGAGCACCGCACGTTGGTCGATTCTCGCTCGGTCGGTCGACAACAACAGATCGCCGCGCCGGCGCTCGACCAATCGATCGTTCATGGAGATTTCGCCTCGCGCAGCTCCAGCACCAACAGGTCGCTCGCCACCTCGAAGCCCGTTCGACTGTAGAGAGGAACGCTGCGTTCCGACGGCCACAGAAACACCGTGTCCACGCCGTGCGCTTTGCAGTGCGCGACTGCCGCGCTCAGAATCCGAGTCCCAAGGCCGCTGTTTCGCGCTTCGGGAACGATGAAGAAGTTCGAGATATATGCGTGCAGCTCGGACTCGGGGCCGGGATTCGGAATCTTCTCGACGATCTGCACCCAGAGGTTGCCGACGATCGTGCCGTCGCGCTCCGCCAACCAAACCGTCCATCGCGAATCGCCGCGAAGCCGCGGCCGCATCCAATTGGAGCAGCGAGCGGCGAACGCGTCGCGCGATTCCGTGGCGGGCCGCCGCTCGAGGCGGAACGCGTAGCGCAGTTGGGCGAGCGCGTCGGCATCGCGAGGAAGCGCACGCCGAATCTGGACGGTCGTCGACTGACTGTTCCCGATTGCGCGGGCCTCGATGGGCGGTTGTTGCATAGGTGACCCAAAGCACGATAACGAGGCCGGATACTCAGGCGACAGCCTGAGTCGGACGTCCCCAAAAGGCAGAATGACCGATTCCTATTTCGGTTGCGACTGGCGAAACGCGAGGCGGTTGCGGCAAAGCGCATGAGCTCGTCCCGACTCTTGGTACGAGTGACGAGGAGACGGATGACGCACGCGATGGAACTGCCGACCAATGCCTGCCCCCACGAGCTGCGTCCCGGGACGACGGTGTGTTTGCACTGTCGGTGGGAAGCAAAGAGCGCCGCGCGCAAACGACGACGCCGGCTTCTCATGAAAGGAAGCTCGGGAATCGCGTTGCTCACGACGCTTGCCGTGATAGGTCTCGTGGGACGGGTCACGATCCTTCAGCACATGTCCGCCGCGGGAATACGCGTTGTGACGAGCGACGTCGGCGGTGACGCCGCGCCACCGATGCCGGTTATCCGCCATCGCGATCCGGCCACCCAACAGGGCGTCAACGCCCCGTCCACGTCGGCTCCGACGCCGGCGCCCGTCGCCACCATTGCCCTCTCACCCGTGAGCCCAGTTGTTCCGCAGGGGCAATCGACGCTGCCGGACAGCCTGATGGCGACGCGCGCCGACAGCGTCATCACGGTCTCGTTCGATCGGACGATGATTCGCACGCGCAACCCTTGGAAGTTCGAGCGGCTCGTCAGAACGACGCTGCCGGCGCTATACGGCCCGGCGGCCGACTCGGCGCTCTCGAGAATCCCCGAAGGCGGTCTGGCTCGCCAGGGCGACCTGATCAATGAACTCCCGACCCGCGGCATGCGCATTCCGGTCGCGCCGGGCTGGACGTTTACGCTCTTCCCGATCACGCGGCCAGGCCATGACGGCCCGCTGGTCACTCAGTACCGGGTGTCCGTCGTGCGCGGATAGCCGGCAGAGACCATCGTCTTGCCCCTCGTCCGTTCGAAACAGGCGCGCCCCAACTATCGGCGCGCCTGCTTCGTATCAGGCGTATGGTCAATGGACGTCCGCGAGCGCACGCCCAAGATTGCGGCGATTGATGCCGAAAGTCTCGTCGCGTCTGCAACAATCGCTCAACCCGCCGCTCGCGCTTCCGCCGACGCAGCGGTTTCTGCCGGCGCTGCTCCTGCTATTCGTCGGGAGCGGCTGCGCCGCGCTGATCTACGAGATCGTGTGGTTCCAGCTCATCGAGCTGGTCATCGGCTCGTCGGCCATTTCGCTCGGCGTTCTGCTCGGCACGTTCATGGGCGGCATGTGTTTGGGAAGTCTGCTGTTGCCGCGGTTCGTGTCGCCGGAGCAGCATCCGTTGCGCGTGTACGCGGCGCTCGAGGGCGCGATCGGAGCGCTCGGCCTGATCGTGCTGGTGGTCGTTCCATTGATGGGAAGCATCTATACCGCGACAACGGTCCAGGGACTTCCCGGCATTCTCTGGCGCGGCGTTCTGTGCGCGGTGTGCTTACTGCCGCCGACCCTGTTGATGGGTGCGACGCTGCCGGCGATCGCGCGGTGGGTCGAGGCGACGCCGACAGGCGTGTCGTGGCTTGGGTTCTTCTACGGAAGCAACATCGCCGGCGCGGTGTTCGGCGCGGTCCTGGCCGGCTTCTATCTGCTGCGCGTCTTCGACATGACGGTCACGACGGTGGTCGCGGCCATCGTGAACTTCGGCGTCGCCGGCGTCGGACTCGCCCTGTCGCGCCGCGCGCCGCATCGGCCGGCGATCCCTCGCCCCAACGCCGAGGTTGAGCGGAGCCCGACCGGAATCAACGCGGTCTACGTCGCGATCGGCTTGTCCGGCTTCGCGGCGCTCGGCGCCGAAGTGGTGTGGACGCGATTGCTGTCGCTGATGCTCGGCGCGTCGGTCTACACGTTCTCGATCATCCTCGCCGTTTTTCTCGTGGCGCTCGGCACGGGAAGCAGCGCCGGTTCGTACATCGCGCGCTCGTCGCGGCCTCGCACCGCGCTGGCGTGGTGCCAACTGCTGCTCACGTTGGGCGTCGCGTGGGCGGCGTTCATGATCGCGCGCGCGCTTCCGTTCTGGCCGATCAATCCGTCGTTGTCGCCGAGCCCGTGGATCACGTTTCAGCTGGACGTCGTCCGGGTGGCGGTGGCGGTTTTCCCCGCCGCCGCGCTTTGGGGCGCGAGCTTCCCGCTGGCACTCGCCGCGGTTGTCGGACCGGGTGATGACGCCGGCCGCCTGGTCGGTCGTGTCTATGCCGCGAACACCGTGGGAGCGATCCTCGGCTCGGCGCTGTTCAGCGTCGTCGTCGTTCCGCATTGGGGCACACGACACGGCCAGCAGTTGCTCATCGCGATCAGCTTGGCGTCGGCGATCGTCGTGTTCGCCGCGGTGCGCCGAGCGCACGCGGCCGAAGCGGAGCGCGACGTGCCGCGTCCGAGTGGCTGGTCGCCGCGACCCGCGGGAACGATGCTCGCGATCGCCGGCGCGGCCGCCGCGATCGCGTGTGTCGTCACGGTGCCCGGTGTGCCGGACGGACTCGTCGCGTACGGACGTTTCCTACCGACGTACACGAACCAACCGAGATATCTGTACGTCGGTGAAGGCATCAACTCGTCGATCGCCGTGTCGGAGGAGCCGAGCGGCGTTCGCAACTTCCACGTGGCCGGCAAGGTCGAAGCCTCGAGCTTACCGCAGGACATGCGGCTGCAGCGAATGCTCGGCCACCTGTCGGCGCTGTTGACGAAGACGCCGCGCACGGTGCTGGTGGTCGGGTTCGGCGCCGGCGTGACGGCCGGTTCGTTCGTGACGCAGCCCGGCGTAGAGAAGATCGTGATCTGCGAGATCGAGCCGCTGATTCCGAGAGTCGTCTCGACCTATTTCACGCAGCAGAATTACGACGTCACGCAGGACCCGCGCGTCCAGATCGTCTACGACGACGCGCGGCACTACATCCTCACGACGAAAGAGAAATTCGACGTCATCACGTCCGACCCGATCCATCCGTGGGTCAAGGGCGCGGCGACGCTCTACACCAAGGAATACTTCGATCTCGTGAAGGCACACCTGAATCCCGGCGGCGTAGTGACGCAGTGGGTTCCGCTCTACGAAAGCTCGCCTGACGTCGTGAAGAGCGAGCTTGCCACGTTCTTCGACGCGTTCCCCGACGGCACGATCTGGGGAAACGACATCAACGGCAGCGGTTACGACGTGGTGCTCGCCGGGCACGCCTCCCCGCAGCCGATCGACGTCGATTCGGTGGACGCCAAGCTCGGGCGCCCTGAATACAGGCGCGTCGCGCGGTCCCTGGCCGACGTCGGATTCTCGTCGGGACTCGCGTTGCTTTCGACGTACGCGGGGCAGGCGCGCGACCTCGCCCCGTGGCTCACGGGAGCGCAGCTCAACCGCGACTCGAACCTGCGGCTGCAGTATCTCGCGGGCTTCGGGCTCAACACCTACGAGAGCTCGGCGATCTACGCGCAGATGTTACGCTATCGAAAATTCCCCGACGCTCTCTTCGTCGGCGGCGGGCCGGCCCGGGAGCAACTGCGGACCGTGATCGAAGCGCCGCGCGAGGAACCGTGACCGCTCCCGGTGGACCGGTCGACCGGGAGACCGGTGGACCGCAACGGCAAACTACGGAAAGGCTCGTCGCGATAACGCGCGGGCCGTCGCCCCGAATGGCACTCGGGGAGCGAACGTACGCCGACGATTCGCCGATCGATGGAACGCTGGCGGCGAAACAGCACGACGAGTATCAGAACGCGCTGCGCCGCTGCGGTGCGCGTGTCGTTTCGATTCCCGGCTGCTCCGAGTTGGCGGACTGCGTGTTCGTCGAAGACACCGCGATCGTGGTCGACGAGATCGCGGTGATGATGTCGATGGGCGCGCTGTCGCGGCGCGACGAAGTGCCGACGATCGAAGCGGCGCTCAGAGACTTCCGAACGATCGCTCGCGTGGAGCTGCCGGCCAGAATCGATGGCGGCGACGTCGTGTGCAGCGGCCGGGACGTGTTCGTAGGTCTGTCCAAGCGCACGAACGCCGCGGGGGTCGACGCGCTGCGGACGATTCTCGCTCCCTTCGGCTACAGGGTCACGGCGGTGCCCGTGTTGCACTGTCTCCACCTCAAGTCGGCGTGCAGCGCCTTGCCTGATGGAAGCCTTCTCGTGAACGCAGGTCTCATCTCGACGTCGCCGATTCAGGGGCGCGAGTTCGTGCCGGTTCCGCCAGCGGAGCAACTCGCCGGCGACGTCCTCGTGATCGGAGAGCGCATCATCGCGTCGGATGCATTTCCAGAGACGATTTCGCTGTTGGCCGCGCGCGGCTGGGAAGTGGTTCCCGTGTCGGTGAGCGAATTCGCGAAGGCCGAAGGTGGAGTGACCTGCATGAGCCTCGTGTTCAACACCGGGCTCGACTGACGGCTTTCGCGGCCGTCGCCTACTTCCCTTTGCCGCTCTTCGGGGGACCCTTTCCCATCTTGGGACGCGTCCACTTTTCGGCGAGCAGCGCCAGCATGATGCCGAACGGAATGTTGAGCGCGGCCATCAGCACGGCGACGACGAGAGACAGGAACTCGTAGGGCCGCTCGGTTCGCACGAGGTTGATGGCGAGCGCGGCGACAGCAGCGAAGCAGCCGAGGACGAACCCCGTCTTGCCCGCCGCATCTTGGCGCGCTTTGATCGCCGGATCGTCTTCCGGCCTCCGTCGTGGGATGTCCACCGAGGAGAAGATAAGCGTGCGCCTGGCGGCGTCACGCCCGCGCCGATCGCGCTGAAAACAAGCGCACCCGCCGACGTTCCTTTGTCGACGGGTGCGCACGAGTTGAAGCCGCTACGTCACGCGTTTAGCGCGCCTTGAACCATTTGTCCTCGAGAACTTCGAACGGCTTGGTGAGCGTCACTCCGCCAACGACGATCTTGGCGGTGTACGTGCCCGGCTGAATCGCGGCAGCGGCGCCGCCGCGGCCGCCACCACCGCCGCCGCCGCCGCCGGAGCAACTACCTTCGGCCGCACCACCGCCGCCGGCACCGCCGCCGCCACCACCGCCACCACGGCCGCCGAAGCCGCCGCCGCCGAGTGCCGGCGTGACGAGCGCCCATTGCACCTTATGGATGCCCGCGGTAGTTGGAGCGTTCGTGGTGCACAAGGTTCGTCCGGTCGCGTCGACGACCGACACCTTCACGTCGGTCGCGTTGGACTTGAGGTAGTACGTGATCGCGGTGCCGCGCGGCGCGTTCTCACCGACGAAGTTCTTCTGTCCGCCGATGTGCGGATTGTTGGTGAGGTCCGTGATGTAATCGACCGCCGAACGCGGCGCGAACAGATGCACTTCTTCCGCCGCGACCGCGGGCGTGAACTCCTCGAGCGCCGTGATGTCGTCGGCGATCCAGATGCTGCGGCCATGCGTCGCGACGATGACGTCGCCTTCGCGCGGATGGATCAGGATGTCGTCGGTGCGCACCGTCGGGTAGTCGCTCATGAACCTCTCCCAATGCTTGCCGCCATTGAGCGAGGTGAAGAGCCCGAACTCGGTGCCGACGAACAGCAGCTCCTTGTTCTTGGGATCTTCGCGGACGACCTGCACGTTGCCGTACGCCGGCAGGTCGTTCGTGATGTTGGTGAACGTCTTGCCGTAATCGCGCGTCACGAACACGTACGGATGCAGATCGTCGCTGCGGTGTCCGTCGATCGAGACGTACGCGGTGCCCGCGTCGAAGTGCGACGCGTCGATACGCGAGATCCAGAACGGATCATCGTTGGTCAGCGCGCCCTGCGGCAGACCCTGAATGTTCTTGCCGACTTCGGTGAACGTCAGCCCGCCGTCGCGGCTCACCTGCAGGTTGCCGTCGTCCGTGCCGGCCCACACGACGCCCGGCATCACCGGCGACTCGCTGACCGCGATGATCGTGCTGTACGCCGACAATCCGTCGTTCTTGGAGAGCTGCGCCTTGTCGCCGCCGACGCCCATCACCGCCACCTTGCAACGATCGACCTGCTTGGTGAGGTCGGCGCTCGCGACCCACGACGTGCCGCGGTCGTACGACTTGAACAGACGGTTGCCGCCGAGGTAGATGATGTCCGCGTTGTGCGGCGACAGCTCGTACGGCGTGTTCCAGTTGAAGCGATACGCCTCGCCACCGTCGGCGTTGATGACGTTCTTGCGTGCGGGCGCTCCGCCGCGGCCCCCGCCGCCGCCCCCGCGGCCGCCCCCGGGCGCGCGGCCATCGACGCACGCGGCGCCGGACGCCTCGCCCCCCGCCGCGCCGCCCGCGAGCTGCACGCGAGGACCGGAGTTCGGCTTGATGCTGATCGTTTGTCCCGCGTTCAAATCGTAGCGCGAGGTGTTGCCGTCCTGCGACTCGCAGAAGATGATGTTCGGATGGTCGACGTTGACGCCGGTGTAGAAGCCGTCACCGCCGCAGATGCCGAACCAATCCATGTTCGTGATGCCGCCGCGCCCGCGCTTCGAGCTCGGGCCACCCCAACTGTTGTTGTCCTGCAATCCGGTGTAGACGTTGTACGGGTGCTCGTTGTCGGCCGTCACGACGTACGCGAGGCCGGTCGCCATCGTCGCGACGAAATCCCACGTGCGACCCTGGTCGTAGCTGATGTCCAGGCCGCCGTCGTTACCGATCATGAGATGCTTGCCGTTGCGCGGATCAATCCAGATCGCGTGCTGGTCGACGTGCGCCGGCGACTCGTTCCCGCCCGCATCGTCGAGCGTGGCGAACGTCTTGCCGCCGTCGAGCGACTTCGCGACCGGCAATCCGGCGACGTAGATCGTGTTCGGATTCTGCGGATCGACGCGCAACTGGCTGAAGTACATCGGCCGAGAATTGCAGTTGCTGATGAACTTGAACGAGCGGCCGCGATCGTCGGAGCGGAACACGCCGCCGAGCTTCGGATCCGGCGTGGGAAGCGAGTCTGCCGCTCCACCGCGACCGCGTCCGCCGCCACCGGCGTTCGCCGCGCGCGGCGCGCCGTTGTTGCAGTAGGCCGTGCCCGCCTGTCCACCACCACCACCGCCGCCGCCTCCACCACCTCCACCGGCGCCGCCTGCAGCCGTTTCCGTCGCCGCGGCCACGCCGCCGCGTCCGCGAAGCGCCGTGCCGCTCTCACCGGCTTCGATCTGCGCGTACACGATGTTCGGGCTCGACGCGGCGATGCTCAGCGCGATGCGCCCATAGGTGCCGCCCGGAAGGCCATTGGTCAACTTGGTCCAGGTCTTTCCGGCGTCGTCGGTCTTCCAGATCGCGCTGCCCGGACCGCCGCCGTTGAAGCAGCAGCTCGTGCGGCGCCGCTGATAGCTCGCCGCGTAGAGGACGTTGCTGTTCGATGGGTCAATGGCAATGTCGGTAAATCCGGTGTTCTCGTCGATGTACTTGATCTTGTTCCACGTCCTACCGCCGTCCGTAGTCTTGTAGATGCCGCGCTCCTGGTTCGGGCCGAACAGGTGGCCCGGCGACGCGACGTAGACGACCTCGGGATTGCTCTTGTCGATCACGATACGCGCGATCGATTGAGTCTCTTTCAATCCGAGGTTCGTGAACGTCTTTCCGCCGTCGGTCGACTTGTAGATGCCGTCGCCGAACGACGACGTCTGGCGGTTGTTGGACTCACCCGTGCCGACGTAGACGATGTCGGGATTCGTCGGATGAATGGCGATGTCGCCGATCGACGCCGAGCCGTACGTCTGGAAGACCGGCTTGAACGAGACGCCGTTGTCGACGGACTTGAAGACGCCGCCGACCGCGTAGCCGATGTAGATGACGTTCGGATCGCTGAGCGACACCTCGATGTCGTCGAGACGCCCGCCCATGCTCGCCGGTCCGATCGAGCGGAACGTGAAGCTCGAGAGGATGGGGTTCGTCGACGTGTTGAACGGTTCCTCACGATTCCCCGCCCCGCGGCCTTGCGCGGGCATCTGGGTCGCGATGAGCGACGCGGCGATCGGGAGGAGGGAGATATAGCGCGCACGCATGACGGTTCCTCCAAGTGGGGTTGTTGCGCGCAGGGAACATGCGTCGCGAACCGCCGTCTGGCGAGCGCTCAGCGTCGACTACATTCGGCCAACGTTGTAGACGGCACCCGCGTAGAGCGCGTGCGGTTGCGGCCCGGTCACGGGCACGATGACGCCGGCGTCCATCGCCAGCCATTTGCGAAGAAGAAAGGTCGGTCCAGCGAGCACCGCGACGATGGGCGCCTGGGCCGCCGGGCCGCCCGTGCCGGGATACCCATAGCACTCGGCCGTCCACCCGAAATTTCCCGCGGCGGGCCCGCCGAACGACAGCGTCCAGAGCGACGCATTGCGCGGTGCGTTGGAGCCGTCTCCGCTCCGTCGCGTGTACCCGACGTTGATATCCATCGAGACCGGGCCGAGCGAGTGGCTCGAGATCAGCAGAAACGAGCCGTCGGTCGTGCCGGTGCCTGTGCCCTTGTTCGAATCGCCCGTCGGAAACTTCACGGCCGGAAGAATCGCGAAATCGCCGAGCAGCGGAGCGTCGTCGAGCAGCCGCCATTTGACGCCGACGCCGACGTCGCCGAGCCCCGTCGTCACCGGGTCGTGGACCAGGGATCCGAAGACGCCGAGCTGGGCGTGGCTGGCGACACCGAACTTGAAGACCGTCGGCGTGAACGCGGTCGAGAGACTTGGATCGAAGCGGTCGCGCTCGACTCCCATCTCGATCTCGAGCCAGCCGGGCGCGACCGTGCCGGCGTGCGTCGCAACAGTCGGGCGTTCGGGCTGGACTGCGTGGGGATCGGATGCTTCCTGAGCACCGAGAGGCGCGGCGATCAGGACGATCGCGGCACGCAGCGCCGTCCTCCACGAGAAACGCGAGATCCTTTCGCCTGGTCCGGAGCCTGGGGCGTCAGCGGCTCGCAGGAGCGGACCCCCAGACGATGCCTCGAGCCTCGAACGCCTCGACGTCGGCAAAATAGTCCTGCACCATGTCGTGCGAGCGTGGATTCGTGTACACCTCGGCAACCGGATTCTCGATCACCCGCGCGAAGACATCGGCGACGTCCTCCACCGACTGCACCTGCGGGCCCGAGTAAACGGGTGTGCCCTCCGGAGAGTAGACCGCGTTCCGTCCGAATTCTGTCGCAACCATTCCAGGCATGACGAGCGTGACGTGAACGTTCGGGTGCGTCCGGCGAAGATCCATTCGCAGGTTCGCGGTGAGCGCGTTGAGCGCGGCCTTGGCGGCGTTGTACGCGGAGCGATGCGTGGCCAGCGGAACGCGCGCGAGGAACGACGACACGTTGATGATCTGACCGGTGGCGTCCGGTCCGTTCGACATGTAGTAGCCGGCGGCAATCTGCATCCCGTGGAGCGCCGACTTGAGATTGACCGACATCATTTCATCGACGTCGATGTCGGTCAACTCGAGCACCGTCCGCGTCATCCCCTGGCCGGCGTTGTTGATCCACACGTCGAATCCGCCAAGCGTGTCGATCGCGGTGGTGGCAACGGCTTGCAGGTCGGTGCGGCTCGTGGCGTCGGCGACCACGGCCAGGGCGCGCGAACCGTTTTCGTTCAACTCGGCCGCGAGACGCTCGAGCTCAGTTTGGCGCCGTGCGGTCAATACGAGGGTATGACCATCGGCGGCCAGTCGCCGCGCGACGCCGGCACCGATTCCGGCGCTCGCGCCGGTGATCACGATCGTCTTTTTCGCCATTGGTCAGCGTATGCTCGGTGCGGCGGGACCCGCGGGGAACATAGCGGGACGCCCATCGACTTTCGACTGCACCCGCCCGAACTTATTGAAGTCAGTTTCGAACATCTCAGAGGTCATCCTACATGATCGAAAGGTTCACGGCCCGGTTCTTCGCAAGGATCGGGCTCGCCGTGGTCGTCTCGGCGTCGGCGGCTCATTCCGCCGCCGCGCAAGACCGGCTTAAGTCGATGCCGGGATACGACCAATATCAGCGCATGGCGCCGCAGATCGCGCAGGTTGCCGCGTCGCTGGGCGGCCGCGCGTTCGGACAGAACGCGGCGACTGTCTCCTGGACTCCGGACGGCAAGTACGTGCTGTATCAAGTCGGCGGCGAGACGCGCACCTACGACGTCACCGCCCACAAGACCGTCGATCGTGCGACGCCGTCGGCCCAGACCGCGGCCGCGGGTCGTGGACGCGGCCGCGGCGCCGGCGGGCAGCCTGAGCGCGGACGTCAATTCGCCGAGGCGGTCGCGCCGATGGGCAACCACCGCGCGATCTACAAAGACCGCAACGTGTGGATCGGCGACTCGACCGGCGCCAGCGCGGTCGCCATCACGACGGACGGCAGCGACAAGACTCGCATCAAATATGGAACGGCGAGCTGGGTCTACGGCGAAGAGCTGAGCCAGCGCACGGCGATGTGGTGGTCGCCCGACGGCAAGAAGCTGGCGTTCTACCGGTTCGACGAGAGCAAGGTCCCGGATTTCTATCTGACGCCGAACCTCATGAAGATCCAGGACACGCTCGACGTCGAAGCATACCCGAAGCCCGGTGTCGCGAACCCGGTCGTGGATCTTCTGGTCTACGACGTCGACACGAAGACGACGACCAAGATCAACGTCCGCGACGGGAAGGATTTCGCGAACGACGCGCTCGGCTACTACGTGTTTCGCGTCGAGTGGTCGCCGAAGGGCGACGAGCTGACGTTCCTCCGCACGAACCGCCGGCAGAACGTGCTCGAGCTGGTCGCGTGCGCGCCCTCGGCGCCGACCTGCCGCGTCGTGGTCCACGAGGAGTGGCCGACGGGTTGGATCGACGACGACCCCGCGCCAACGATGCAGTGGCTCCAGGACGGCAACCGGTTCATCTGGGAGTCGGACCGGTCGGGATTCAAGAACTATTATTTGTATGACTTCAAGGCCGGCAAGCTTCTCAACCCGATCACGAAGCTTGGCGCCGAAGTGTCGAGCATCGTGCGGGTCGACGAACCGTCGAACGCGCTCTACTACATTGCGCGCGACGGCGACAACTATATGAAGTTCCAGTTCCACCGCGTGAAGCTCGACGGCACCGGCGACGTCCGGCTCACCGATCCCAAGTTCAACCACGCCGTTCAGCTCTCGCCCGACGCGAAGCACTTCGTGGACGTGGCGGAGACGCACGACCAGCCGGCGGTGACGCGCCTGGTCGACATGAAGGGAACGGTCGAAGGCGAGATCGCGCGGACCGACATCTCGAAGTTCGAGCAGCTCGGTCTCAAGAAGCTCGAGATGTACACGTACAACACATCGGACGGACAGGCGACGCTGCACGGTTTGATCAGCTACCCGTCGAACTTCGATCCGGGCAAGAAATATCCGGTGTTGGTGAGCGTCTACGGCGGCCCGGGCGTGGGCAACAGCACCAACGAACGGTTCGGCGTGCCGAGCGCGCTCACCGAGCTCGGGTTCATCGTGCTCCAGGTAGAAGCGCGCACGAATCCCGGTATGGGCCACAAGTATCTCGACGCGGTCTACCTCAAGCTCGGGCAAGTCGAGATCGACGACATGGCCGACGGCGTGAAGGCGCTGTTCACGCGCCCGTACATCGACGCGAACCGCGTCGGCATTTTCGGCACGTCATACGGCGGCTATACGTCGGTGATGGAGCTGCTTCGACATCCCGAAGTCTTCGCGGCGGCGTCGGCGTCTTCGCCACCGACGGATTGGCGGAACTACGACACGATCTACACCGAGCGCTACATGTGGATTCCGCAGGAGAATCCCGACGGGTACAACAAAGGCTCGGCGATGACGTACGTGAACAACCTTCGCGGACGCCTGATGCTCTACTTCGGCACCGCCGACAACAACGTGCATCCGTCGAACATGATGCAGCTCGTCGCGGCGCTGCAGCGAGCCGGCAAGAGCTTCGATCTACAGCTCGGGCCGGACCAGGGGCACTCGGGCATCAACCAGCAGCGCATGCTCGAGTTCTTCATCGAGAACCTGGTGATCGCGCCGCCCGGCCCGAAGACGCACTAACGGAATGTTCTCGGGCGAAGAGATCGCATCGCTGCTCGAGCGGCTCGGCGTCACGCACGTGGTGACGGTGCCGGACAGCACGATCGGACCGTGGCAGGCGGAGCTCGAGCGGCGAGGCACGATTCGGGTCGTGCGCGTGTGCCGCGAGGGTGAAACGTGGCAGGTCGCCGCCGGGTTGCACCTCGGCGGCGCCGTTCCGCTCGTGCTGATCCAGTGTACCGGATTGTTCGAGTCGGGCGACGCGATCCGGAACGCGCTGCACGACTGGAAGCTTCCGATTCTCAGCATGATCGGATACCGGAGCTATCTGAACCAGGAAAATCTGCCGGGCGATACGTGCCTCGTGTTCACCGAGCCGACGCTCGATGCGTGGCGCATTCCGTATCGTCTGATCACGCGGCGCGACCAGATGCCGGACATCGAGGCGCACTATCGTGCCGCGTCGGTCTCCGGTGCGCCCGCGTCCGTCGTCATCGCGGAGGGACGGTCGTGAGCGCCCGCATGCCGGCGCGTGAGGCGTTGGCCGCGATCCACGGTGCACGCGGTGAGCGCGACATCGTCGTCACCACGATGACGCCCGCGCGCGACTGGATGACATTCGCGCAGCATCCGCTCGACGTCGTCATGGTGCCGTCGGCGATGGGCCACGCGACGTCGATCGGCCTCGGGTTGGCGCTCGCCCAGCCGTCGCGCCGGGTGATCGTGTGCAACGGCGACGGTTCGATGCTGATGAACCTCGGTTCGCTGGTCTCGATCGCCGACGCCAAGGCGACGAACCTGACCGTCGCGATGTTCGAGAACGGCGTCTACGAGGTCACCGGCGAAGAACCGATCCCCGGCTCAGGCAGCGTCGACTTCGTCGCCATGGCAAGAGCGGCGGGCTTCTGTTCGACCTTCGAGTTCTCTGATCTCGCGAAGTGGAAAGACGCCGCGGCCGGGGCTCTCTCCGCACCGGGCCCGACGTTCGTTACGCTCCACGTCGACACGCAGCCCGGAACGCCGGCGCCCAAATCGCCTGGCCCCGCATCAGAGCGCGGCCGACGACTGAAGGACGCGCTGCGCGGTTAGCAGGCCGCCCTCAGTCGTTCACAGAGCAGTTCCTCCGCTTGTCTCCGTCATATCCGTTTGTGTCCGCTTCCAAATCGTTGATGTCGTCGTGGCGGGTGAGGCCAGAGCGCCAAGACGGGCCAAAGGACTGAGAGCGATCGTCACTCCTCGCGCAGCGCCACGTTCGGATCGAGTGACGCCGCTCGGCGGGAGGGGACCCAGCAGGCCAGAGCGGCGATCGCGGCGAAGAGGACGGCGATCGCGGCGTAGGTGAGCGGATCCGTCGGTGTGATCGCCACGAGCATGTTCGCCCGCTGCATCACGCCGGTCAGCGCGAATGCAGCCACGAGCCCTGTGGCGATGCCGATGCCGCTGAGGACCATGCCCTGCCCGATCATCAGACGGAAGATGCTCTGAGCCGTAGCGCCGAACGCCATGCGCACGCCGATCTCCGCGGTGCGTTGCCGCACGGCCGTCGACAAGACGCCGTAGAGACCGATCGACGCGAGCGTCGCGGCCACGATCGCGAACACGCCGATCAGCACGAGCGAGAATCGGGTCGGCGCCATCGCGCGGTCGACGTAGTCGGACATCGGTTTGAGCTCGCCGATCGGCACCAGCGGATCGACCGCGGCGACGGCCCGACGGATTTCGGGCGCGAGTCGGGTCGGATCTCCGGTCGTTCTCAAGGCCCATCGACCCGCGGCGTTGAATCCGGGAGTACCGTCGACGACGAAGACTCCTTCGCGTCCCGGATCAGCCAGTGAGAGATGCCGTTCGTGCGCCGCGACGCCGATCACCTGATACATCTGCGGCTCTGGAGTGAAAATGCGGCAAAGCAGCTGCTTGCCGATCACCTCCGTGAGCGGCATTCCGGGGAATGCCTTCGAGGCCAGCAGGTCGTCGATGATGATGCCCGTCGCGTTGTTCGTGTTGTCGCCATCGGTGAACGCGCGCCCGGCGAGGACGCGAGCGTGCATCGCCTCGAAATACCCCGGCAGCACGATGTGCACCGTCGCCTGGCGGAAACGCGACGCGTCTTCCGCGGCACTGGGCAGACCCCAACGCATGCTGAAGTCGAGGCCATCGAGCGGAAGCGGAGTGGCGGCGGTCACCGCGGTAACGCCCGGAATCGAGGCAAGATGCTGCTTCATGGTGGCGACGAACGCCTGCCGCGCTTCCGGCGTTCGCAGACCGTTCGACGGCGCCGAGAAGGTCATGATACCGGTGGGATCGTAACCGGGATCGATATGCGACAGGGCCACGAAGCTGCGCAGCATGAGTCCCGACCCGACCAGAAGCACGAACGAAAGCGCCACCTCGGCGACGACCACCGCTTGTCGCACGTACCTGCCCGACTGCAGCCCTGACGATCGTCCGGACGCGCGAAGCGTTTGTGCGAGGTTCGGTCGCGACGCCCGAAGCGCGGGAAGAATTCCAAAGACGAATGCGGCGACCATCGCGATCGCCGCCGTAAAGGTGAGCACCATCGGGTCGATCGAGACGTCGGCGATGCGCGGCAGGTTCGACGGCGCGATGCTCAAGAGCAGATTGATGCCAAGCTTGGCCAGACCGAGTCCGACGATCGCGCCGCAGCCGGCGAGGACGAGGCTCTCGGCCAGCATCTGCGCGATGAGCACGCGTCTCGACCCGCCGAGCGCGGAGCGCACGGCGAGCTCGCGTTCACGGGCCGAAGCGCGAACGAGCAGCAGGTTCGCGACGTTCGCGCACGCGATGAGCAGCACGAACATGACCGCGCCCATGAGGGCAAGGATCGCCGGGCGAACACTCTTGACGATCCCCTCCGACATCGGTTCGGCGTACCACACCGTGTTCGACGTCTTCTTGATCGGAAAGCGCGACTGAAGATCGGCCGTCAGACTCGCGAGCTGCGCGTTCGCGGTCGCGAGGTTGGCGCCCGGCTTGAGTCGTCCGACCGTGCGGTACAAGACGTTGATGCGGGACGCCGTGGTGTAGTCGATGCGATTGGCTTGATAAGCGTCCGGTTCGTCGGCCGTTCCGCCGATGCCGGTGTTGAACACCATCGTGAGGTCGGGCTCCGACACCCCGACGATCGTCGACCGCAGGCCGAAGATCTGGACGGTCTTGCCAATCACCGACGAATCGCCGCCGAACTTTCGTTGCCAGAGTCCGTGGCTGATGATCGTGATCTGCGGCGGGAGTCTGGCGGGATCGAAGGGCAACGGTTTCCCATCCGGTCCCTTCGGCGGCGGTGGCGGAGCCGCACCGTCCGCTTCCACGAAGTTGCGGCCAAACGCGATCCGCGCGCCGAGGACCGAAAAGAAATTCGGCGTCACCCCAGCGACCACGATCTGCTCCGGCTTGGCATCGTCGGCCACCAACGGACCTGGAAACGAGGCTATGCCAGCGATCGACTCGAACGACGTCGCTTTCGAGCGGAGGTCGAGCCAGTCGCCGGGAGCGATCGGGAAATCGAGGACCTTCCGCACCTTCATGTCCGACTTGATCAGGGCTAGCCGATCCGGCTGCACGTATGGAAGCGGCCGCAACAGCACCGCGTTCACGACGCTGAAGATCGCCGTGGTTGAACCCACGCCGAGCGCGATGGTGACGATCGCGGTGAGCGTGAACGCGGGATGTTTTCGGAGCGATCGAACGGCGAAGCCGAGGTCTTTTGTAAACATTTGAGTGCGGTGAGCGGAGGCGGCGTGTTGGGACCGGAAGGGAAGCGAGTGCGGTGTGCGGGAGACCTGGGACGGGAGCGTGGCGCGGAGGTCGGAGTCCGGCCGTGGAGGCGCAGACCCGTTCCTCCTCGCGCAGCCACGTTCCGGGTCTTCGCACGCCGCCCCCGCACCCGTCCCGCCAAGCACGCCCCATTCCCCGGGCGAAACACGTCAACCCCTTGATCCATTGACGCTTAGAATTCCGCGCGCGATGTTCCGACGCTCGGCTGTGGGACTCGGTGTTCGGATACGAACATGGGTCCACCGGACTTCGCGCGGTTTCGGGCACTCGCGCGTAGATCAAGCGAGCCAAAGACTCAGAATCACTTGTCAGGACCCGCCCACTTTCCGTACAAGGAGATCGGATGTCCCGTTCGATTCGATCGATCCGCCGATGGAGCACGATCGTCGCCGCCGGGCTGTCGCTGCCCGTCGCCGGTGCGCTCGCGCAGTCGGCGCAGAAAATCGATCAGGAGTACACCGCGCAGATCAAGAAAGAGTTGTCCGATCCGCGCATCTCGACCGAATTGGTCGATCATCTGCCGGCATCGAGCACCGTGCCGACGCCGCTCAAGTTCCTCGGACACATCGTCGGCGCGCGCGGCGTGCTCGATCACGCCGAGGACATTCACCGCTATCTCGAAGCGGTGGCCAAGGCGTCGAACGGGCGCGCGAAGTTTTGGAAGATCGGCAAGACCGAGGAAGGCCGCGACATCGTCCTGATGGCGATCGCCGACCCCAAGACGATCGCGAATCTCGAGCAGTACAAAGGCTACCTCCACGAGCTGACCGATCCGCGCAAGACGAGCGAAGCGCGCGCGAAGCAGCTCATCCACACGGCCAAGCCGATCTACTGGGCCGTGAGCGGCATGCACTCGCCCGAATCGGGCGGGCCCGAGATGCTCATGGAGCTCGCGTACCGTCTCGTGGTCGAAGAAACGCCGCTCATCCAGAACATCCGCAACAACGTCATCACGTTGATCACGCCGGTGATCGAAGTCGACGGCCGCGACAAATACGTCGACAACCACAACTTCAACGTGCAGTGGGCGAAGGATCACCCGAACCCGAACGCGCAGGCCGGCGGACGTGGGGGCGGCGGCAATGCTTTGCCACTCATGTACTGGGGCAAGTACGTCCAGCATGACAACAACCGTGACGGCATGGGACAGTTCCTCGACCTGACGAAAGTCACGACGAAGACGTTCCTCGAGTGGACGCCGACGTTCCTGCACGACCTGCACGAGGCGCAGACGTACCTCTACGCGTCGACGGGAACCGGCCCGTACAACGACGCGCTCGACCCGGTCACGGTCGACGAGTGGTGGTACATGGCCAAGAACGACGTCATGGAAATGACCAAGCGCGGCGTGCCCGGCGTGTGGACCTACGGCTTCTACGACGGCTGGGTCCCGAACTACATGTTCTTCATCGCGCACACGCACAACGCGACCGGTCGCTTTTACGAGGTCCAGAGTTATTGCTCGGGCAACTGCGAGTGGTATCCGGTGCAGCCGGGCCGCACGACGACGAGCAAGGAGTGGTTCCGTCCGAACCCGCCGCTCGACTCGATCATGTGGAGTCCGCGCGCGAACACGAACATCCAGGAGTCGGCGATCCTCTTCGCGCTCAACCGGGTCGCGAAAGACAAGGAGATGTTCCTCGAGAACTACTGGATCAAGAATCAGCACGCCGTCGACCGCGGCAAGAAAGGCCCGGTGTACGCGTGGGTGATTCCGGCGAACCAGCACGCGCGCGAGAACGCGGCCGAAGCCGTGAACGAGCTCGAGACGCAGGGACTCGAGTTCCAGCGCGCGACGTCGTCGTTCACGGCCGGCAAGGTGCAGGTCAACGCGGGCGACTACATCATCCGCGGCGACCAGCCGTATCGCACGATCGCCGACATGTATTTCTCGCTCCAGAACTTCGCGCCGGCCAACCCCTCGCCGTACGACGACACGGGGTGGACGTTTCCGCTCATGCGGAACATCACGGTCACCGAAATCACCGACGCGAGCGTTCTCAAGCAGCCGATGACGGCGGTGAAAGGTCTCGTCACCGCGCCCGGCGGCATCACCGGCACGGGCAACACGGTCATCGTCGAGAACAACAGCGACAACACGCTGGTCTCGTTCCGCTTCAAGAATCCGAGCGTGAAGATGTCGGCAGCCGAAGAGGCGTTCAGCGCCGACGGCCACAACTTCTCGGCCGGCGCGATCATCGTCGCCAACGCGAACCGCGAACAGCTCGATCCGTCGCTCAAGACGCTCGGCCTCACGGCCTACGCGGTGGCCTCGGCGCCGACGGTCAAGTCGCACGACCTCGACATCCCGCGCATCGGCTACATCCATAGCTGGACGCGCACGCAGGACGAGGGTTGGGTGCGCGCCGCGTTCGACACCTACGGCGTGCCCTACAAGTACTTCGGCGAGAACTCGGTCGCGAAGATGGGCGACCTGCGCTCGCAATTCGACGTCATCATCTATCCGCACGGCGGCAGCGGCGTCGGAAACGCCGGCGGTGGACGCGGCGGCCGGGGTGGCGCCGCGGGCCAGGATCTGCCCGTTCCGTACAAGAGCACGAAGGAGTTCCCCTCCCTCGGCTATCCGGATTCGACGGACGACGTGCGCGGCGCGCTCGGCGAAGACGGCATGAAGGCGCTGTACGCGTTCGTGCAGCACGGCGGCACGCTCATCACGGAAGGCGGCACGTCGCAGATCCTGCCGGAGATGGGTCTCACGCCGGGCGTGAAGTACGAGTCGGCTCAAGGCCTCTTTGCGCGCGGAACGATTCTCCGCGCCGAGATCACCGACATGAAGAGCCCACTCGTCTACGGGTACAACCACAGCGAGCTGCCGGTGTACTTCAGCTCGGGCCCGGTGCTCAACGCGGGCGCGACGACCGTCGCGGCGGCTCCGGCGGCGACTGCTCCCGCGGCGGACGCTGCGGGTGGCGGCCGCGGTGGCAACCGCGGCACGCAGACGCAGAATACCACGCCGATGGCCACGCCGCTCAAGCTTTCGTCGTGGGATCCTGACCACACGGGCGTCGCCTACGGCGTCGCGACGAGCATCGGCAACGACTTCAACGTCGCGCAGGCCGGTGCACCCGCCGGCGGCCGCGGTGGTCGTGGCGGTGCGGGTGGAGGCGGCGGATTCGGGGGCTTCGGTGGAGGCGGCGGACCGGCGACCGTTCCGGGACTGACGGCCGACCCGAGCTCGTCGACACGCGTCGTGATGCAGTTCCCGGCGAAGGCGGAAGACATGCTGCTCTCCGGCACGTTGGAGAACGGCGCGCTGCTCTCGAACCGCGCGAACCTGGTGGACGAGAAAGTCGGCCAGGGTCACATCGTGATGTTCGCCTTCCGTCCGTACTGGCGCTGGCAGACGCAGGGCACGTTCGCGATCGGCTTCAACGCGATCATGAACTGGAACGATCTCGACGCGGGCAAGTAATCTGGCCCGATCTCTCAAAACAAAACGGCCCGCGATGAGCGGGCCGTTTTCTTGTCTTGTCGGTCACCAAAAGCAGTAACGCGGACGCTCGCGGATTCCGATTCTCATGCACACGGATTCAAACCTCTTGAACCGCAAGGCCTTCCAAGAATGTTGTATCCGCGCTCATCCCGGCTTATTCGCGTGCATCGGCGTTCAAGCTCTTGTCTTGTTACTTCCCGACGCGCCGGCCCAGGATCATCTTCACGATGTGCTTGTCGCCGGTCGCGGTGAGCGTGGTTCCATAGCCGAAGTTGAACTCCCACTCCGGCCCGAAATCGAGATTCGTCGCGAGAAAGATCTGGTGCTCCTGGTCCTTGATCGGATCCAGCCGGTTGATCGGTCCCGTCGCGCCGTAATACTCCACCGACAAGTTGACGCGCTTGGTGACGTCGTAGCCGACGTCGACGTTCGGCGAGAAAACGAACGGCACGTTGGCGTTGTCGCCGCGCAGGGTTTTTTCCAGCGTCGGGTTGATCGATGCGTACCACGGACCCAATTGCTTGTCGATGATCGGACGAAGCTCGTAGGTCCACGTGTCGCCGTCGGTGAAGGCCGCCTTCGAGTAGCCGAACTCCTGCGAAATGCTCACGCCCAGCGGCCATCCCCAACTGTCCGGCACGCGCACGCGCGGACGAAGATGCGTTCCGACCCACTGCCACGACTGGCCGGAGGGCACCGACGTGAACCAATAGAAGCCAAGCTCCGACCACTCGTTGAAGCCGTGCGTGATCTCGACGGTCTCGTGCAGCGCGTGATTCGTGGGACTCAGGGCACTGCTCGGCGAAAGCTTGCTGCCGATCAGCGTGTAGTTCGAGTGGAGCTCGAACATCGTCACGCCGCGCGGAACGGTTTCCGAACCGTAAACCTGGATCTCGTAGTTCTCCTGGGCGGCCAGCGAACCCGCGCCCGCGACGGCGGCGAGCAGCGCCACGGCGGCCACGAGTCGAGTATCGAGAATGGACATTCGCGGTGAGTCGAGGAAAGGGGGATCTTCTGGAGATTCCTACGGCAACCGACGGCTCGGCGCTGCACATTGACGCCGAGTACCGCGACAAAGTATATCGGCGACGTCCTGATCGTACGGGAGAATTCCGTGGGCAGAACGCCGTTCATGCAAGTCGGGGCCTCCATCGTGGCCGTCATGCTGGCCTCCGCGTGCACCAACGCGCCGGCGCAATCCGGCATCGACCCCGCCCTCGCCCGCTACATCAACGGCATTCACGCGATCGACGATCACGCGCACCCGATGCGCCCCGTCACTCAAGGCGCGCCGGCCGACACGGATTTCGACGCGCTGCCGCTCGATGGCATTCCGCCCTTCGACCTGCCGTCGCGCCTCAAGGCGGACGATCCCGTGTGGCGGCAGGCTCAAAACGCCCTCTACCACATTCCGCTCACGATGAGCGGCCCGACCTACCACTCCACGCTCAAGAACGACGTTGCCGCGGCGCAGCGGACAAACGGGTTGCGATTCCCCGAGTGGGCGCTCGACCAGGCGAACATCGACGTGATGATCGCCAATCGGATTTCGGTCGGGCCGGGACTCATGCCGCCGCGATTTCGGTGGCTGGCCTTCGCCGATCCGCTGATGCTGCCGCTCGACGTGAGCGGCGAAGCTACTCTCACGCCCGACACAAAGCCGCTGTACCCGCGCGAGGCGAAGCTTCTCCAGCGGTACATGCGCGAGATCAACGTCTCGACGCTGCCGGCGACACTCGCCGACTATGTCCGCACCGTGGTCGCGCCGACGCTCGCGCGCGAGCGGGCGAACGGAGCGATCGGAATAAAGTTCGAGGCGGCGTACCTCCGCCCTCTCAACTTCGACGATCCCGACTCCGTCGCCGCCGCGAAGGTCTACGCGAAGTACGCGCGCGGCGGCACTCCGACCCACGCCGAGTACAAGACGGTCGAAGATTACCTCTTTCGCGCCATCGCGCGCGAAGCGGGCGCGCAGAAGATGCCCGTTCAGATCCACGTGCTCGAAACCTTCGGCGGATTCTACGCGACGCACGGCAGCGCGCCGCATCTGCTCGAGCCGGCGTTCAACGACTCCACGCTGCGCGGGACCAAATTCGTCATCGTGCACGGCGGGTGGCCACTCGTCGGCGAGACGCAGGCCCTGCTCAGCAAGCCGAATGTCTACGCCGATTTCTCGATGATGGACGACATTCTGTCGTCCGCGGTTCTAGCGGGTGTTCTACGCCAGTGGCTCGGCGAATGGCCGGACAAGGTCCTCTTCGGCACCGACGCGTTCGACGGCGGCGCCGAGCAGGGGTGGGAGCAGATCGTGTGGGTGGCGTCGACGACGGCCCGGCGCGCGCTCGCCATTTCGCTCAGCGGCATGATGCGCGACGGCGACGTCACGCGCGATCGCGCCGAGGCGATCGCGCGCATGGTGATGCATGACAACGCCGCCGCGGTTTATGGATTGAAGGAAAGCGGCTCGCGTCCCATCCCTTAGCGGCGGCGCGACACGACCAGCATCGACCAGGTGAGTCCGCCCAGGAAGACGATCGCGATGACGAGCAGTGGGAGCGCGATCAGACGCTGGCCGCGGTCGTAGGCCTGATAGGAGAGCACGCCGGAGGCCGTGCCGATCACGGCAAAGATGAGCTGCCGCGCGCCTGCATAGACGAGCCGCGCCGCGGCGTTGATCTCCGGCACGCGGATCTCCAGCTCGCCGCGATTTGCCCGCCCGAGCGTTTGGCGGACGTCTTCGGGCAGCACGGCGGCGCTCTTGGCCATTTCCTTGATCGCGGTGACGATCAGGTCGGTCCAGCTGCGATCAGGTCCGGCCACGACGCCCTCCAGATAGGGTCGAATCACCGTCATCGGGTTCCACGACGGAGCAAGCTCGATGCACAGGCCGATCAAAAGCAGCAGCGTCCGCTCGAGCAGCACCCAATTCTTCGGCACCTGAAACGTCGCGGCGAGCTTACGAAACGAGACGTCGAGTCGGCGCAGGTCGGCCATCTGATCGAGCTTCGCCCGCATGTCGAGCTGGAGCTGGCCCAGCCCCCACGACTCGGTGGTGAGCTGCTCGAACACCGTGCGCTGAAAGTAGTCGATCACCCGCTGCGCGACGTCGATCGATCCGGGGTTTCGCGCGATGAAACCCATCGTCGTGACGGCGTTCGTGATTTCCGACGCGTCGCGGCGAATCACGCCCTCGAAGAACTGCCGCACGCCGAGCCGCATCGTGTCCGACAGCTCGCCGACCGCGCCGAAATCCACGAACACGATCGCGCCGTCAGGTGCGACGAACAGATTGCCCGGGTGAGGGTCCGCGTGGTACACGCCGTCGACGAAGATCATCCTGCAGTACGCGCTCACCACTCGCTCGGCCACCGTCTGGCGGTCGAGGCCGAGCGATTGAATCGCGTCGAAGTCGATGACCTTGGCGCCGTCGACGAATTCGGTCGTCAACACGCGGGAGGTGGAGCGCTCCGGCACGACCGCCGGCATGCGGACGAGCCGGTTGCCCGCGAAACTGCCGGCGATCCGCGCGACGTTTTCGGCCTCGCGCCGAAAGTCGAGCTCTTCGCCGATCATCTGACTGATCTCGGGATGGTACGACTCCATCCCGCGCAACCGCGTGAAAAACTGAACGATCGCGAGAATGCGGCGGATCGTCTCGAGATCTTCCTTCGCGATGCGGTCGATGTCGGCGTGCTGCACTTTGACGGCGACGCGCCGGCCGTCGGCCATCCGGGCTTCGTGGACCTGCGCGAGCGACGCCGTCGCCAGCGGTTCGCGGTCGAACGACGCGAACACCGCGTCCGGCTCACCGCCGAGCTCCGCGCGGATACGCGCGGAGATTTCATCGAACGGCCGCGGCGGAAGCCGGTCTTGCAGTCCCTCGAGCTCCGCCCGGAAATCCGCGGGGAGCACGTTCGCCAGAACGCTGATCAGCTGCCCGACCTTGATGAACAATCCGCCCGCGCGGATGATCGCATCGCGAATCCGCCGGGCGTTGGCGCGATGCTTCGCCTCGAGCAGCTCGGCGTAGCGCGCGGGATCGACGAACGGGCGTCGTGCCCGGAGCCAGAGGTAGCTCGCGAGCACGCGCGTCGTAGTGCCGTAGATTCGGATGAGCCGGAAGCGAGCGCGACCCATGCAGCGTAAGCTACAGCACCCCGTATGGAGGGTTCCGAGATGAACGTCGTGCGGCGCGGAGCATGGCCGATCACACTACTCGTGCTTGCGGCGCTGTCGGTTGGCGCGCAGACCCGGTCGTCGGTCGCGGATACGTCCCATTTCCGCGCCCTCGCCCTCCCCACGCCCAACGAATATCGCGCGTCGGACGGCCGCCCCGGTCCCAAGTACTGGCAGCAAAAAGTCGACTATCGCATCGAAGCGACCTTGGATCAGTCCCGCGACGAAATCCGGGGAACCGAGACGATTCACTACGTGAACCGCTCGCCGATGGCGCTGCCCTATCTCTGGCTGTTCGTCGAGCAGAATCTCTGCGAGCCGAACAGCATCACGAACGTGCTCAACCAGCCGCCACTCGTCTTCCTCGGCACGAGCTTCGATTTCTCGTGTCAGGGTTTCAACAGCGCGCCGCGGCTCGAGTCGATGACGATCCGCGGCAAAGAGGTGAAGCGAACGCGGTTCGGCACCACGCTCAGAGTCGATCTCGATTCGGCGATCGCGCCAGGCGGATCGGTCGACATCGCGGCGAAATGGCACTTCAACGTGCCCGCGCAGGGCGGCGGCCGCATGGGGCACGACGGGCCGCTGTACGAGATCGCTCAGTGGTATCCGCGGCTCGCCGTGTACGACGACGTCAAGGGATGGAATCACGAGCCATACATCGGCGCCGGCGAGTTCTATCTCGAGTACGGCGACTTCGACGTCACGCTGACAGTGCCGAACGAAGACATCGTCGCCGCAACGGGAGAACTACAGAACGCCGCTCGGGTTCTCACGACAACGCAGCGTCAACGGCTCGAAGCCGCGAAGCACTCGGACACGCCGATCGCGATCATCACGGCGTCTGAGGCCGGCGATGTCGCCAAGACACGCCCTGCCGGACCCGGCGGCGCCCAACCCGCGACGCGCATCTGGCATTACACGGCGCACAACGTGCGCGACTTCGCGTTCGCCGCCGCCCCCGGCATGCGCTGGGACGCGAGCGGCTACAATGGAATTCTCGTCGAGGATCTGTATCGGCCGAAGGCCGACAAGTGGCCCGAGGTGAATCGCATCGGGCGCGAGGCGATCAAGTACTACTCGGAACAGTGGTTTCCATATCCCTACTCGCACGCGACGACGATCGAGGGTCCGATCGAGGGCATGGAGTACCCGATGCTCACGTTCACGCCCAACAGCCCGACGCGCGAAGATCAACAGTGGGTGATCGCGCACGAATTCGGCCACGAGTGGTTCCCGATGGTCGTCGGCTCGAATGAGCGCCTCTATCCGTGGATGGACGAAGGCTTCAACACGTTCATCGACTTGGGCAACGCGGCGAAGTACTTCGCGGGCACGCCGTACGGCGACACGATCGAGGTGCATCCGCTGCACCTGTACGCGGAGCACGGCGTGCCGGGCAACGAGCAGCCGCTGATCGAGAAGCCCGTCGAAGTGCGCGACCTTTTTTGGGGTGGCTATCAGAAGCCCGCGCTCATGATGCAGATGCTCCGCTACGAGGTGCTCGGCAAAGATCGTTTCGATCCCGCGTTCCGCGCCTACATTCGCGCGTGGGCGTTCAAGCATCCGACGCCGTCGGACTTTTTCCGAATGATGCGCGACCAGTCGGGAATGGAGCTCGACTGGTTCTGGCGCGATTGGATTTTCACGACGGCCCGACTCGACCAGGCAGTGGACTCGGTCGCCCGCGGGTCCGACGGTCAGACGAGCGTCTACCTCTCCAACCGCGGCACCATGGTCATGCCCGCGACGCTCGCGATCACGTTCTCCGACGGCACGACGCAAGACGTCAAGTTGCCGATCGAGATGTGGAATCTTGGCGATCGATTCACGTATCACGTGCCGGGGACGAAGGCGGTTCAGCTGATAGTGCTTGATCCACGGAACGCAGTGCCTGATGTCGACCGAACGAACAATGCCTGGCCGCGGCGACGGTAGGCCGGTGGACCGGTGGACCGGTGACTAACTGCGAACGGCGGCGACGATGCCGCTGATTCTCGTCGGATCCAGCTCGCAGCGGGCGTGCAATTCCGCGACGCCGGTTTGGTCGACGATTGAGCGGGCGTTGTCACCGCGCACTTTTCCGCCGGCCATGATCGTGATGCGGCCGAGTGCCTCGAAGACGAGATCGCGCAGCAGGTCGATGCCTTCGACGGCGGCGCCGGGACCGCCGCCGGTGAGCACGCGATCGACGCCGGCCTCGACGAGCGCCTCGAGCGCCGTCGCCTGACTCCGCGCTTGATCGAAGGCGCGGTGGAAAGTGACGGGATGCAGCGACGCGCGCTCGACCAGCTCGCGGGTGAGCGCGCGATTCACGTCGCCCATCTCGTTCAATGCGCCGACCACCAATCCGTCCGCGCCGAGGTTGAGGGCGGCGTCTATGGATTTGCGCATCTGGTCCGTTTCGGCGGCCGTGTACACGAACGAGCCGCCGCGCGGACGGATCATCACGAACACGGGAATCTTCACTGCCTTCTTCACGGCGGCGATCAGCTCGGCGCTGGGCGTCGTGCCGCCGACGTCGAGCTGCGCGCAGAGCTCCAGCCGGCCGGCTCCGCCCCGCTCGGCGGCGAGGGCCGACTCGACGCTGTCGACACAGCCCTCGACGAGCACGTTCACCGTGAGGCTGGTCGCTCGAAAATCGGATTCTGGTTGTATTCCCGCGATTTGCCTTTCGGAATGGTGATCCATTGCCAATCGCTGGTGAGGACGCGGGCGACGATGATGATCTGCCCGCAATGGTTGGCGATGTGCGAGAGGGATCGGGTCAGCTGCGCGTGCACGCTGGCGCCCTGCCCGCGAATGTAGACCGTCTTTCCGAAGTCGTCGTCGGTGAGTGACGCGAGAGTGGCTTCGAGAGTGCCCCAGCCGGTGTCCCAGAGCGCGCGCACGTCGGCGCGCACGAAGGGTCCCTCGTCGAACTCGCTGTCCCGGTCGCGCCAGGGCTTCTCTCCATCCGACGTGAGAAAATCGCTGAAGCGCGATTTGAGGTTGCCGCCCACGTGGCGCATCAACATCGCGATCGAGTTGCCGTCCTTCGCGAGGATGCGGTTGAGATCATCGTCGCCGACCTGCCCGATGGCCTTTTCGGCGGCAAGGCGCCAGCGGCGATACTCGTCGGTGAAATCCGTGATGTACATGGTACGTGTATCTTATGCGCTTCCCGTTCCCCGTCTACACCCGCTTCTCGCATGGACTTTCACGCGACGCCCATTTTCCCGCGCGGATTCAAGTGCGCGAGCCGGAATTGCGGCCTCAAGCCGCAGGCGAAAGACCTCGCCCTCTTCGTGAGCGACATCGATGCCGCCTCGGCGGCGGTCTTCACGCGAAACCAGTTTCCCGGCGCGCCGGTCGTGCTCGGCCGAGAGACGATCCGAGGCGGCTCCCTCCGGGCGATCGTCGCGAACAGCAAGTACAGCAACGTCGCGACCGGCCCGGAGGGGTTGGAGTCCGCTCGACGGATGGCGGCCGCCGCGGCGGAGGAAGTCGGCAGCGAAGCGTCGCGCGTGCTGGTGAGCTCGACCGGCGTGATCGGCGTGCGGCTGCCGATCGAGACGATCGAGGCCGGTATCGTCGGCATGTCTCGAGACTTGGTGCCGGACCCGCTCGTCGGCGCCGAGGGCATCATGACGACCGACACGTACGCGAAGGCGTTGTCGGTGTCTGTGCCGAACAGCCGCGCGACGATCACCTGGGTCGCAAAGGGCTCGGGGATGATCGAGCCGAACATGGCGACGATGCTCGTCTACATCTTCACGGATGCCGAGCTCGATGCCGCTTCGCTCGATCGCGCGCTGCGCGACGCGGTGCACGTCTCGTTCAACATGCTTTCGGTCGACACCGACACGAGTACCTCGGACACGTGCGCAATTCTCGCGAACGGGCTCGCGGGGCCCATCGACATGCGCGCGTTCGCCGCCGCGCTCACCGCCGGCTGCATTCGGATGACGGAAATGCTCGCGCGTGACGGCGAGGGCGCCGAGCATCTCATCCGCGCGGCGGTGCGCGGCGCGGCGAACGAGGATGAAGCGCGGCGAGTCGCCAAGTCGCTCGTGAACTCGCCTCTCGTCAAGACGATGGTCCACGGCGCCGACCCGAACGTGGGACGCCTGCTGATGGCTGTCGGCAAATGCGTCGACGTTCGCATCGACCCGAGCCGCACGGACGCGTCGATCAATGGACATCAAGTCGTGCGAGGCGGACGGCGGCTCGACTTCGACGACGCGGTGGTTCGCTCGACGCTCGCCGCCGAGCGGGTGGATCTCGAGGTGTCGCTCGGCGTCGGCGATGGCTCGGCGACGGCTTATGGATGCGATCTGACCAAGGGCTACGTCGAGGAGAACGCGGCGTACTATTCCAGCTAGGTGACCGGTGTCCGGTCACTGGTAGCTACTTCTCGCGGGTCCAGAGCCATAGGGAGCCGCAACCTTGGTCGGTGCTTGTGTGCATGCCGATCGGCATCGACGCAGCGTCGGGATAGAATTCGACGCCGGCAAATTCGGTGACGCCCATCTTTGAGAGATCCGGTGGCTGAAGCCCGGGGTCTTTCGGATTTTTCTGGGTCATCCCCGGATAGTAGATCAGCGCGCCGTCGATGTAGATCTCGACGTAGCAGTTGGGCTGAGTGCATACGTGGAACGCAAGGCCCAGGCAGCCCTTGCGAGTCGAGACCAGCCACCGTGCGCCAAGCTGCCCGGTGGTCAGCATCGCCCCGGGGAGACGGCTGGCGACGATGTTCGCGAGCACGTCACTCTCGTTCGCGCGCAACACGCTGTCGGAGATGAAACGTCCCCCCTGACCGGAGTGGCGCCGCTCCTCGAACCCCCGCAGCATCGGCGAGATATACGTCGATTCCCTGGCGACCGACCGCATGGTGTCGAGCGGCTGAGCGTTGGGCGTCAGCGAAAAGCGGTGCGTGGTCTCCTTCCCGCCGTCGAGCTTGATCGTCTCACGTCGCGCGTCGAAACCGATGTGGCGGATCTCGATGAGAAGTTGGCCCGCCGGCAAGCCGTCGACCTGGAACTCGCCCGTCGAATCGGTTCGCGTTCGCCGATCGAGCGAAACGAACCAGACCTCGGCCTCGGCGACCGGCGTCTTTCCATTTTGATTCGTGACCACTCCGTGAAGGCGCGCCGCGGTCGCGCGAGCGGACGAATCGTGCGTCGGACGGTCCGTACGTTGGGCGTTCGCGCGGCTCGTGACGAAGGCGAGGATCGCGCAGAGGTGAGCGACGCCGGTGAGGCAGCGGCGCGAGCGCATTCGTGCTCGTGGAATCATCGTGCCCGCCCGCCCCCCTTACGTCACCGCCATGCACTCGATCTCGACGCGCGCGTTCAGCGCCAGCCCCGACGCCGCCATCGCGCTCCGCGCCGGTTTGCGCGCGCGGAAATACGTGAGGTAGATCTCGTTGAAATCATTGTAGTCGCGAATGTCGGCGAGGAACACGGTGCACTTCACGACACGGTCGAGCCCGGAGCCGTGCCGCTCGAGCGTCGCCTTGATGTTGTTGAGCGCCTGCCGAGCCTCGGTCTGGAGACCGCCGGGTACGAGGCGACCGGTCGAGTCGGTACCGATTTGACCCGCGAGATAGAGCACGTCGCCGACACGAACCAACTCGGAAAAGGGAGCGGCGGGTCGAGGAGAAGGAATCCATTCGACCTCGAGCGCGTTCGGGCGGGCGCACGCGGCAGCGAGCGAGGCCAGAGCGACGAGACGCAGAGTCCGGAGCATGGGGGCGGGGAAAGAGTTGCGACCATGATGGCGGGGGGAGGTCCAGGGCGGTAGCCCGAGACTGCCGAACTCTAAAACGACCGGCCCCGAAACTGCCGAGAGCCGAACTGCCGAGAGCCGAACCGCCGAGAGCCGAAACTGCCGAAAGCCGAAGCTGCCGAAAGCCGAAACTGCCGAAAGCCGAGACGCCGAAATGGCCGAAGACCGAAACGGCCGAAGACCGAAACGTCCGGAAGCGGAAGGGTGGGGCGCGTCGCTGGTGCGCGTACTCGGAGTTCGACCCTTCGGAGCTTGGCCTATTCGGAGTTCGGCCGTTTCGCCCCCCTCGGAGTCTGGCCGTTTCGGAGTTCGGCCGTCTCGGGGCTCGGCCGCTTCGGAGTCTGGCCTTTTCAGTCGCCCAACCTTTTCTTCTTCCCTTGTGTCACACAGGGTGGAAGATTCCCGAGCGACCATGGCCGACGCCCAATCCGACCTTCTCCGCAGTAGCCTCGATCTCCTCATCCTGAAAGCCCTCTCGTGGGGTCCGCTCCACGGCTACGGGATCAGTGAATGGATCGAGGGCGCCAGCGAATCCGTCCTCCTCCTCGAGGAGGGCACGCTCTACCCCGCCCTGCACCGCCTCGAGCGGCGAGGGTGGATCGCGGCGGAATGGGGCGTGTCCGACAACAATCGCCGCGCGAAGTTCTACAAGCTCACGAGCGCCGGACGGTCGCGCTTTCGCGCCGAGTCGCCGATCTGGCATCGGCACGCGAACGCGATCGTCGCGGCGCTCGCGCGCAAATCACCGGAGCCATCGTGAGCGTCGGGCGGGGCTGGCGCCGGTTCTTCCGAATCTCACGCGACGGCCAATCGGCGCGTCGCGACGTCGACGACGAGATCGCGTTTCATCTCGCTATGCGCGAGGAGAAGCTGCGCCGCTTGGGCGCGTCGCCGACCGACGCCGAGGCCCAGGCGCGCGCGAGGTTCGGCGACCCGGGACCAGTACGCGACGAGTGCGTCACCATCGACCAGCGCTATGCGCGAGAGGTGCGTGTCATGGAATGGATCGAATCCGTGTGGTCCGACCTCCGGTACGCGTTCCGCACGCTCCGCCGCATGCCGGCGTTCACGCTCGTCGCCACGCTCACGCTCGCCCTCGGCATCGGCGCGACCACGGCGATGTTCACCCTCGTCGACGAGATCCTCCTGCGGCCGCTGCCCTATCCCAACGCCGATCGGATCGTTCGGCTCATTCAATCGTATCCGGAGATCGGGCTCGCCACGTGGGGCATCTCGCAGGCGAATATCGCGCTGTACCGCGACGGCGCGACCGATTTCGAGTCGTTCGCGGGATATCGAACGAACGGGATGACGCTCGCCGCCGGCGGCCGCGCGGAACGAGTCGACGCGGCGTTGGTGACCGCCGACTTCTTTCACGTGCTCGGCGTCGACCCTGCGCGCGGTCGGCCCTTTACTCGCGACGAAGACACGAAGGGAAACAATAGCGTCGCCATTCTCAGCGACGCGTTCTGGCGTTCGCGATTCGCCGGGCGAATCGATGCGATCGGCTCGACGATCGATCTTGACGGAAGCCCGATCCGCGTCATCGGTGTGATGCCTTCGGGATTCGCGTTCCCGACCGCCGGGACCCAAGTCTGGCTGCCGATGGGTCTCGATCCGTCGCGGCAATTCGGATTCACGAACGTCGGTATCGCTCGACTGAAACCGGGAGTCTCGGTCGAGCACGCGCGCCGGCAGACGACGGCGATCATGTGGGATTGGGCGCGCCGCGGGCCCAACGTGGCCCGTAGCAAGTCGGTCGATCCGGCGCGCACGCACATGGCGACGATCGTCGGGCCGCTTCAGGAAGCGATGACGAAACGGACTGCCCGACCTCTCATCGTGCTGCTCGCCGCCGTTGGACTCATCCTGTTGATCGCGATCGCCAACGTCGCGACATTGCTGTCGAGCCGCGCCGCGATTCGCCAGCGTGAGATTGGACTTCGCGCCGCGCTGGGCGCGACCGGCAGCCGCGTGATTCGCCAACTGCTCACCGAGAGCGTCGCGCTGGCGCTGCTGGGCGCCGCGGCCGGCGTCGCCATGGCGTTCGCAGCGGTGCGAGTCTTCACCAACTCTCGGCTCGTCGCGCTCCCCCGCTTGCACGAAGTCCATGTCGACGGCCGCGTGTTGGCGGTGACGCTCGCGATCTCCGTGCTGAGCGGCGTTCTCTTTGGCCTCCTGCCCGCCCTGCAAAGCGTTCGCGCCCGGACCACGGGGGAGCTCACGATGCGCGAGACCGCCCAGCGCTCGGTGCGCCGGCTGAACAGCGGACTCGTCGTCGCGCAGCTCGCGCTGTCGGTGATTCTGTTGATCGCCGCGGGACTCATGCTCGAGAGCTTCCAGCGCCTCACCGCGGTCAACCTCGGCTTTCGCCCGGAGGGTATCACGTCGATCGCGCTTCCACTTCCATCCAAGTACAACAGCGCGTCGACGGCGAATCCGTTCTTCGCGACGATCCTCGAGCAGGTTCGCGCGGTGCCAGGCGTGCGCTCGGCGGCGCTCGCCTGGGGCTTGCCGTTCGAGGGCGAGTCGAACTACGACGGTTTTTTGGTCGGCGACCGCCCGGCGCCATCGTCCGGCGCAGAAGGCCAGACGTATCAGATCGGCGTGAGCCCGGGTTACTTCGCGACGATGGGCATTCCGCTCCTGTTCGGGCGCGACGTGTCGGCCAGCGACGACACGACGAGCGTTCCGATCGCGTTGATCGACGAATCGATCGCCAAACGATACTGGAAGGGACCCGACGCGCTCGGAAAACGCATTCGCACGACCGGCGACACGACGTGGCTCACGATCGTCGGCGTCGTCGGCGCGATCCACGACGGCGACGCGACGCGGCTGCCGGCGCCGCATCTATACGTGAGCCTCGCGCAGAGCGGCTCCCAGCGGGTCTCGTTGGCGATCCGCGCCGACATGGACGGCGCCGGCGCCGTTCGCTCAGTGCGGTCGACGATCTCGAGACTCGACTCGGCGATTCCGCTCGACGGCGTTCGGACCCTGGGATCCGTCGTCGGGGATTCGTTGGCGACGAAGCGGTTGACCGAGATCCTGCTCGCCGCCTTCGCGGCGGTGGCCGTGCTGCTGGCCGCCGTCGGGATCTACGGCGTGATGTCGCTCTCGGTGGCGAATCGCCGGCGCGAGTTCGGAGTCCGCCTCGCCGTCGGCGCGGAACCTCGCGCGCTCGTGCGGCTCGTGCTGCGCGAAGGCGCGATCGTCGCTGCCGCGGGAATCGGCATCGGCGTGATCGGCGCCCTCGTCGCGACGCGGTGGATGGCGTCGCTGCTCTACGACGTCAGCCCGACGGATCCGGTCGTGTTCGTCACGCTGTCGGCGTTGCTCGCCGCGGTCGCCGTGGCGTCGTGCTTCGTACCGGCGCTTCGCGCGTCGCGAAGCGATCCGCTCGTCGCGTTGCGCGCTGACTGATGTTCCGCGCGCGCAACGCAACTACGCCGCTACAGCTTGTAGAGCGCTTTCGCATTTTCGCCCATGATCTTCTTGCGCTCAGCGTCCGACACGCTGAGCGCGGCGAGACTCGACTTCATCTTCGGGATGCTGCCGATCTGGTGCGGGTAGTCGCTTGCCGCGAGCACCTGACTCGCGCCGGCAAAGTCCACGCAGAGCCGCACGGCGCGCGGGTCGAAGTTCACACCGTCGTAGTAGAAGTTCCGCAGATACTCGCTCGGCTTGATCGAGATGTCGGCGCGACAATCGGGAAAAGCCTCGAACCCGCGGTCGAGTCGCTCCACCAGATATGGAATCGCCCCGCCGAGGTGGCCAAGCACCCATTTGATGTTCGGGTAGCGCTCGGGCACGCCGGCGAAGACGAGCTTCGCCGCGGCCAGCGTCGTATCGCCCAAGAATCCGATGAGCGGCATGAGCCAGTAGTCGGTCATCGCTTCGACGCCGACCGGATCCGTCGGATGGATGTGTAGAATCGCGCCGAGCCGGTTGGCTTCGGCGTAGAGCGGCTCGAAGCGTTTGTCGGCGAGCGCGACGCCGTTGACGTTGCTGAACAACATCGCGCCGGGCATGCCGAGTTGCGTGACGGCGCGCGTGAGCTCGGCGACCGAGGCCGCCGGGTCGCACAGCGGAAGCGTCGCCAGCGCGGCGAAGCGCGGCGAGCGTTCGCGCACCACCGTCGCGAACGCGTCGTTCACGAGACGCGCGAAGCGCACGGCGCGGTCGGGCGGCTCGACGTGCGTGCCCGGCGTCGTAAAGGTGATGATCTGCGTGTCGACGCCTTCTTTGATCAGAACGTCCTGGCGATACCCGATGTCCCGATGTCCGCGCACGGCGACGTTGTAGTCACCGGGATAGTGGAGACATGGATTGCCCTCGGCGTCAATCGTCAGCTTGACCGCGCTGTCGCCGGCCTTGAGCGCGTCGAGATATTCGGGCGGATAGAAGTGGTTGTGAACGTCAATCAGCATGTCGTGGAGTTTGCGAGAGGGAGGACTTGCGGAAGAAGACAAGGTAGACGGGCAACCCGGCCGCGACGAAGAGGAGCCCCGTCCACGCGTTCGCCGCGTCGGTTACGAGCTGGTGCGCCACAATGAAGCCGGACGCCAGAATGAAAATGATCGGCACCGCCGGAAAGCCCCACACGCGGTACGCCGGTTGATAGGTGCCGCGTGCCCGCAGACGAAAGAGCCCGGCCGCCATGAGCGCGAAGAAGATCCATTCGGTGTACACGACGCGCGTGAAGAGCGCGCGATAGGTGCCCGTGGAGACGAGAATCACCGCCCACGCGCCTTGAAGGAGGATCGCCCGGTGCGGGGTGCGGAAGCGCGGATGGATCGCGGCGGCCCACGACGCGAGCAGCCCGTCGCGCGCCATCGCGAGGTAGGCGCGCGGGCCGGAGAGAATCACGCCGTTCAGCGCACCGAAGGTGGACACGGCGACGATGGCTGACATGAGCGCGGCGCCGCCCCGTCCGAGTACCGCGTCGGCCGCGTCGGCCGCGACGCGCGAGGAGCCCGCGATCCGATCGGGGCTCAGCACGTGGAAGTAGGCCGCGTTGAGCGCGATGTAGCAGGCAGTAACCAGCAGCACGCCCGCGACGAGCGCACGCGGAATCGTGCGCTCCGGAGTCCGCGTCTCCTCGGCCGCGTACGTGACCATGTGCCATCCGCCGAACGCAAATAGGCCGGCGACGATGGCGGGCGGAACGCTCGAGAGAGTCAGCGAGCCACCGGCAGTCGAGACGCCAGGGGTGAGGGGCGAGCGCGGCCCGAGCGCGAACGCGACGGCGATGATGAGGACGATGGCCGCGACCTTGAGCAGCGTGAACGTCGTCTGCACGACGCTCCCCTGCTTCACGCCGACGTAATTGATCGCCGTGAGGATCACCACGGCGCCGACCGCGATGGCGCGCGCGCCGAAGTCGTTGGTCGGGAAAAAGAACGTGGCGTAGCGCGCGAAGACGGTCGCGATGACCGCGATGATTCCGGTGTGCATCGTCCAGAACATCGCCCAGCCCCACAAAAACCCGACGGCAGGCGAGAAGCTCTCTTTCAAGAAGACGTAAACGCCGCCCGCGCGCGGGAAGGCCGACGCGAGCTCGGCCGCGATCAGCGCGCCGAAGAGCGTCAGAACTCCCGAGGCGAGCCAGACGGCGAAGACGCCGCTCACGGTCGGAACCGCGCCGGTGATCACCGACGGCTGCACGAAGATCGACGCGCCAATGATGATGCCGACGACGAGCGCGGTGGCGTCGAGCTGGTTTATGGAACGCGAAAGCATGGGCGCGGAAACCTGGCCGAACGAGGGTGGGCCGGCCAGTAGTTTCTCGGCGAACGCGGCTGTCTTGAACGTCGGACGCAAAACTGTCCAGGGGCGGGGACGATGTGCCTAGGCATGGCTGCGGCGCGCGTCACAAATGCGCGGTTACCTGGCGGTGTCAGGATCGCCTAAAGAACGTAACGACAAGAACTTACAGCATGCAGAGCCGAGTTCCAGCGTGAACGGGCCGGTGCGGCATGGGCGCTGCGAAACAATGGGCTCAGGCCGGCCACCAAACCCGGGCCGGTCTCAACCAGGAGCAAGAAAATGTCAAAACTCACGTGGATTCAGCGCTCGATTCCATTGGCAGCCGCCGCCCTCGTCGGCGCGGCACCGGTGGTCATGGCGCAGGGTCAGCAGCTTTTCGACTGGACCGGTCGAGTCGACCGCGAGGTTCAGATCTATATGCGGGGCAATCAGATCTGGACGCAGAAAATCGGCGCAACCGAGCCCAACTTCCAGCGCGGCCGGGCGATGACCGACCTGCCTCGGCAGAACGGCGTCGTTCGCGTGCAGGTGATGCAAGGCCGGGGTGACGTCGCCGTGATTCAGCAGCCGAATGCGCAGAACGGCTTCACGACGGTCGTCCGCATTCAGGACCCGCGCAGCGGGTCGGACTCGTATCGTCTCGTCGGATATTGGGAGGGCTACTCCAACGGCGAGTACGTCGGTTGGCCGGGCCGAGGCCGTGGACGCGACCGTGACTATCCGAACAATAGCAACGGCGGCTATGGCGACCGCGGCGACCGCGGCGACCGCGGGCGCAATGGCAATCGCACCATGCTGCACTGGAGCGGCCAGGTCGACGACCAAGTCGAGCTTCGCATCCAGAACGGCCGCGTCTTCTCGCGCACGCTCAGCGGCAAGCAATTGATGAACGAGCGCTTCGACGCCGGCAACATGGACATGCCGCGTGGCAACGCGAACGTGGCGGTTGTTCAGAACAGCGGTCGAGGCAGCGTAACCGTGGTGCAGCAGCCTGCGTCGTGGAACAACTATACGACCGTGATACGCATTCGAGACCCGCAGGGCGGCTACGGATATTACGATTTCAACCTGATGTGGCAGTAACGAAGACCTCGCGTTCGAGATCGCGCCGCCTTTGCGATTCGCGATGTAGAACGACAGCGGCGTAGCGGACTCTCCGCTGCGCCGCTGTTTTCTTTGGTCGGGCTACCGCGGCTTGTAAGCTGCATTCATCTTCACGGATCATCGGACGACCGGACTCGTCATGGCAGTCATGCTCGGTGCTCGCGGAAGATGGACGCGCAGATGGACGTCGCGGCTCGCGCGACTCGTGGTGCCCCTGGGACTCCTCGCCGTTCGGCCGGCGCGTGTAGCCGCCCAGGAGCTTGCCAGCAGCAATCGGTGGGAGGCGCTCCCGACGCGGCTCGCCGACAGCACATTCTGGCGGCTGGTCACGACCACGTCGGAGCCCGGGGGCTACTTTCGCTCGGACAACTTCGTCTCGAACGAGACGAGCTATCAATGGGTGATCCCCGAGCTTCTCCGCACAACGAAGCCGGGCGGTGTGTACCTCGGCGTCGGGCCCGATCAGAACTTCACGTACCTGGTCGCGCTGCATCCGAAGATCGCATTCATCTTCGACATCAGGCGTCAGAACATGCTGACGCACCTGATGTACAAGGCGCTGATCGAGCAGTCGGCCGACCGCGCCGATTTTCTGTCGCGATTGTTCTCGCGTCCGCGTCCGGCGCATCTCGACACGCTGACGGCACCCGAGTCGCTCTTCGTCGCGTACCAGCTCGTGCCGCCGGACAGCGCCGCGTACCGCCGCAACATGGCGTCGATCATCGACCAACTGTCGAAGAAGCATCATTTCGCGCTTACCTCCGATGACACGGCGTCGATCGGCTACGTGTATCGGTCATTCGTCGCATACGGGCCGGACATCACGTACAACTCGAGCCAATCGCGCAATTCGGGTTACGGCCGCATGCCGAGCTTCGCGCAGCTGCAGATCGAGACGGACAGCGCCGGGCTTCATCGCAGCTACATGGCGAACGAGGCGAACTTCCGCGCGCTCAAGCAGCTCGAGACGGACAACCTGGTCGTTCCGCTCGTCGGGGACTTCGCCGGTCCGACCGCCATCCGCGCCGTGGGCACGTACCTCAAGGACCACCACGCCGGCGTCACCGCTTTTTATCTGTCGAACGTCGAGCAGTACCTGTTTCAGCAGGGTGACGACTGGCGGCATTTCTTCGACAACGTCGGCGAGCTGCCGCTCGATTCGACGAGCACGTTCATCCGGTCCGTGTTCGACGGCGCGGTCTACTACCGAGGGGCGCCGCCGTTTGGGGGGTACATGCGCGCGCGACAGATGCTGGGGTCGATGCTCGCGCAAGTGACGGCATTCCGCGCCGGCAAGCTCGCGACGTACAGCGACGTAATCGAGACCTCGCGCTAAACGCTGGGGGGCACTCGAGCGTCACACGCCGAGCGTGTGCTACAACAGGGTTGCCATCGCCGAGCCCGGGCTCAGATTCGAGCCATGCCCGAGACCGCCGTCCTGCCCGCGTACGATCTGGCTGCCGCGCGTGCGGGGATTCCGATCCTCGCCACGACGATTCCGATGAACAATTGCTCGCAGGCGCCGCAGACGATCGCGACGCGAGCGGCGGCGGAGCGGTATCTGGAGTCGTGGAGTACGCGCGCCATGGATTGGGATGCGTGGATGGCGGAGGTGGATGCGGCGAAGGCTGAGTTCGCGCGGCTGATCAATGCATCGCCAGGCGAAATCGCCGTCTTCAGTTCGGTCTCCGAGGCGACGAGCGCGGTCGCGAGCGCGATCGATTTCGCGCGCGGTCGTACGAAGGTCGTGGTAACCGAGGCCGAGTTTCCGACGATCGGCCACGTGTGGCTCGCGCAGCGGGGGCGCGGCGCGCACGTCGAGTGGATCCCCGTATACGACGGGCGGATCGACGAGCGCGAGTACGAGCGCGTCGTGGACGACCGAACGGCGATCGTTTCGGCGACGCACGGCTACTTCCTCAACGGATTCAAGCAGGATCTCGCTCACTTGGCGGGCGCGGCGCACGACCGCGGCGCGCTGCTCTACGTCGACGGCTACCAAACGCTGGGAACGGTGCCGATCGACGTTCGAACGCTCGGCTTGGACTTCTTGGCTGCGGGGAATCTCAAGTTTCTCATGGGGATTCCTGGAATCGCGTTTCTCTACGTGCGGCGGGATCTCGCCGCGACGCTCGAGCCCGCGGTGACCGGGTGGTTCGGCCGCGCCAATCCGTTCGACTTCGCGGTGAAGCGGCTGGACTGGTCCGCGTCGGCGAGCCGGTTCGACACCGGAACGCCACCGATCGTGAACGCCTACGTCGCGCGTGCCGGAATGCGGATCATCAACGATATCGGAGTTCCGGCGATTCGCTCGTGGCTCGAGGTCCTCGGGCAGCGGCTGATCGACGGTGGGCGCGCCCGCGGGCTCGAGCTGCTTGGCACGGATGACATGACGCACAAGACCGCGACCACGGCATTCGTCGTCGGCGACTCGCACCTCGTCGAATCGAAGATGCGCGAGCGAGGCGTCATCGCGTCGGCGCGCGGACCCGTGATCCGGCTATCGCCGCACTTCTATAGCTCGGTCGAGGACGTGGACACGGCCCTCGACACGCTGGCATCGCTTTTGGCCGCGCAGTGAACGCACGGACGCTTCGCGGTATATTCTCGCCGCGATGACGAGCCTCGGCGACCTTCAGCAGCGACTCGGCGGACGATACGAGATCGAGCGGGAGCTCGGTCGCGGCGGCATGGGGGCCGTGTATCTGGCGCGCGACGTGAAGCTGGGACGTCCGGTCGCCCTCAAGGTATTGCCCGCCGAGTTCGCGACCGCGTCCGCCCTTCGCGATCGGTTTCTTCGCGAGACGCGAATGGCGGCGAGCTTCTCCCACCCGAACATCGTGCCCGTCTACGCGGTCGAGGAGAGCGACGACTTCCTCGCGTATGTGATGGGTTACATCGAAGGCGAGAGCGTGGCCGAGCGCGTGCGGCGCGCGGGGCCGCTGAGCGTGCGGGAAGTCGTCCGTCTGCTGCAAGACACCGGCTACGCGTTGGCGTACGCGCACGGGCGCGGCATCGTCCATCGCGACATCAAGCCGGACAACATCATGATCGAGCGCGCGACGAGTCGCGCGCTGGTCATGGACTTCGGCGTGTCGAGAACGATCGCCGCGCCGGACGACGGCGCCGGTGCGGGGCTCACCCGCGTCGGGGAAGTCGTGGGCACCGCGGAATACATGAGTCCCGAGCAGGCGACTGGCGATCGAGTCGACGGACGAAGCGATCTCTATTCACTCGGCCTCACGGCGTACTATGCGCTGACCGGCCGCGTCGCGATGGCGGCGGATTCCACGGGCAAAGCGCTCGTCAAACAGATCACGGAAACCCTCGCGCCGATGGCGACCGTGCGTTCGGATTTGCCGGCGCCGTTAGCCGACGCGATCGATCGCTGCCTGCTCAAGGATCCGGACGCGCGTTTCGCGCGCGCCGAGGAGCTGGTCGAGGCGCTCGACGCCGCGCAGCTCACCGCGCCCGAAGTGCCGGTCCCCATTCGGCTGTTCGTGCAGGAGGCGGGCACGCTGTCGTTGGTGTTGGTGATGGGGACCATCCTCGCCTATTTCATGGCGCAATCCGTCTCCGCCGGGGACGGCGGATCGGTCGACATGCTGCTGCCGGTCTTGTTGCTCGCGGGCGTCCTGGTCACGCGCGTCGCACAGACCTTCGGCGAAGCACGGCGGTTGGCGGTCAACGGGTTCAGCGCCGACGCGGTGCATCGAGGGCTGGTCGCCGTGCTCGCGGAGCGGCAGTCGCAGCGCGACGCCTTGCGGGCCGACCCCGCCGCGCGACACGCGCGCCGGCGAAGCGTCGCGATTCTGGCCGCCGCTCCCATTGTGGGGTTCGGAATGGCGTGGTGGGCGTTCACGATGAGAAAGCAGGTCGGTCCGCACTCGTATCAAACGCCGGTCGCCGGACTGCTCCTCATCTTCGGCGGCGTCGTCTTGTTCGGCGTCTCGCTCGCGTTGCTGCTGCGCAGCCCGTTCCGAATGCCGCTCGGCGAGCGACTGTTCCGACTGGTTTGGCTTGGACCGCTCGGCCGAACATTCACTCGAGCGGCGGGGCGCGGCGTCGCGCGTCCCCATTCCGCGAGCGGTATTGCCAGCGCCGCTCACGTTGCCGCGGCGAAGCGCGCCCCCACGTCGTCCGTGAAGCCAGCCGGCGGGGGGGTGCGCGCGCCCGACCGCATCGACGCGCTCGAAACGCGCGTCGCCGAATTGGAACGCTGGAGGCGAGGTAGTTGATGCCTGTCGACGGAATGGCGGCGAAGCCGCGCCAGAAGGCCGGGCGCGGATCGACGACGAGAGCGCGCGAGACGTTCGCGACGAGATTCGGGACGCTCGTCACGGTCATCGGCGTCGCGATCGGGCTCGGCAACGTGTGGCGGTATCCGTACCTCGTCGGAAAGTTCGGCGGGGCGGCGTTCGTTCTCTTTTATGTTTTCGTCGCCGTCGCCATCGGCATGCCGGCGTTAATGGCGGAGTTCGCGCTGGGCCGGTTCGCGCGACGTGGTCCGGTGGGCGCGTTCAAGGCGGCAGGCCTCCCCGGCGGAACAGCCGTGGGTTGGTTCTTCTTCGTCATCGTGATCGCGGCGACGGGCTACTACACGGCCGTCGTCGGCTGGGTGTTGTATCACGCGGTGGCGCAGGTCGGCGCCGGTTTCGGGATGCACATCCAAGCCTCGGCCATTCTTCCGCCCGAGCACGGGTTCGACCTCACGTCGTTCGTGCTGCAACTCTGCTTCACGGCGATCGTAGCTCTCGCTTGCGCGGTCGTCGTCGCGAAAGGGTTGAGAGCGGGGATCGAGCGTGCGAGTGCGTGGGTCATGCCGGTGCTGCTCGTCGCGCTCGTGCTGCTGATGGTCCGATCGCTCACGCTGCCCGGCGCCATGGCGGGCGTGCGATGGTACATCTTGAAATTCCGATGGGCGGATCTGACGCCGACGGTGATGGTCGCGGCGATCGGCCACGCGATCTTTTCGTTGTCCCTCGGCGGGACATTCATGGTGGTGTATGGCTCGTACATGAAGCACGACGAGAGCGTGGCGCGCCCGGCGCTGTGGACCGTGATCGGCGATACGGGGTCGTCTCTGCTCGCGGGCTTTGCCGTGATCCCGGCGGTGTTCGCGTTCAACCTCGAACCGACGTCCGGCCCGGGGCTCATCTTCGCGACGCTGCCGAAGGTGTTCGCCGAAATGCCGGCGGGAGCGCTGTTCGGCGCGGTGTTTTTCATCGGGCTCTCGTGCGCCGGCTATCTATCCGACGTCGGCGCGTTCGAGGTGCTGGTGGCCGGGCTGACCGACAACACGAAGATGTCGCGCGAGCGCGCGGTCGCACTCGTGACAATCGCGATTTTTCTTGCTGCCATTCCGCCGGCGATCAACACCGGCATCTTCGTGCCGTGGGACCTGACGTTCGGATCCGGCATGCAGACGCTCGGCGCATTGGTCGCGGTGCTCGCCGTCGGTTGGTTCATGAAGCGAGGCGACGCACTCAAGCAACTCGGCGAGCGCGGCGAGGTGCCGGTCCCCGCCCTGCTCTACTACTGGGTGCGTTTCGGAATACCCGCGGCGATCGGGGGCGTGGGCGTCTGGTGGCTGCTGTCGAGCGTTTTCAGTACCGTAAAGCCGGTCTAGCTCGTCGTTTTGTTTTTCGCGGTCCACCTGTCCACCGGTCCACCTGCTTCATGCCCGTCTCCGTCTCGAGCTCCAAGCTGATCTACCAGTGCCTCCGCGACGTCGGCGTGCGGATCGTGTCCGCGCTGCCCGAAACGTGGCTGGTGCATCTGATCCGGATGGCAGAGGACGATCCGGAGATGATGCTCGTGCGCCTCGCGAAGGAAGAGGAGGGCGTCGGCATTTCCGCGGGCGCGCATCTCGCCGGCGTGAAGTCGGCGATGTTGATGCAGAACCACGGATTTCTCGCGTCGGTCAACGGCATCGTGTCGTGCGCGCAGCTCTACCGCATCCCGCTCTTGATGTTCATCAGCCACCGCGGCGAATTCGGCGAGCGAGATCCGTGGCAAACCGAGGGCGGCGGCGTGACGACGCACGTGCTCGACGCGCTCCGAATACCGCACATGCTGCTCGATTCGCCCGATCACGTAGCTCGCCGCATCAATAAGGCGCAGACGCTCGCCTACTCGGCGAGCCGGCCGGTCGCGCTCCTGCTCGCGCGCGATCTGATGTGGGAGGAAGCATGAAGCGCCGAGACGCGATGGAAGCCATTTACGGCGAGCTGGATCGCTGCATCGTCGTGACGATCATGGGCGCGGTGGCCGCGGAGCTTCAGTCGATCGGCCACAAGCCGAACTTCTTCTACTTGCAACACGCGATGGGGTTGGCGTCGTCGATGGGATTGGGCATCGCGCTGAGCCGCCCCGAGCTGACCGTGGTCGTGTTCGACGGCGACGGGTCGGTGCTCATGAACCTCGGCGGGCTCACGACGCTCGCGCGATATCGTCCGAAAAATCTGATTCACGTCGTATTCGACAACGAAAGCCTGCTCTCGGTCGGCGGTTTTCCGACGGCGACGTCCACCGGCAGCGACCTCGCCGGGATCGCGTCCGCGGCGGGAATACCGCGGACGCACACCGTGACGACGATCGACGAATTCAAGACCCAGTTCGCCGAGGCGCTCGCCGCGCACGAAGTCACGACGATCGTCGCCAAGGTCGAAGCGGTGGGACCGGCGGGCTACGTGACGGACCTCTCGCTGCTCGAGAATCGGTACCAGTTTCAGCGCCACCTCCGCAGCCTTCAGACTTCTCAACGGTCGAGCTGATCATGGCCACAATGACAATGACGACGACGATTCTCACGCAATTGGTGGACGAGCTCAACGCGGGAAAGCTCAAGGTCGTCGACCTCACGCAACCGCTCGGGCCGGAAACGCCGGTCATCGGACTTCCACCGATCTTCGGCCAATCGCCGGGGCTGACGATGGAGGTCATCTCGCACTTCGACGACAAAGGGCCGGCGTGGTACTGGAACGTGCTCCACCTCGGTGAGCACACCGGCACGCACTTCGACGCGCCGGTGCATTGGATCTCGGGCAAGGACCTGCCCGACAACCGCTGCGACACGATTCCGGCGCGTCGGTTCGTCGGCCCCGCATGCGTGATGGACGTGTCGCGCGAGGTCGCGAAGAACGAGGACTTCATCCTGATGCCGGACCACGTCACGGCCTGGGAGAAGGAGCACGGCCGGATCCCGACAGGCTCGTGGTTCCTCCTGCGGACGGACTGGAGCAAGCGCTCCGATCCGAAGTCGTTCCTCAACGTGAAGGACGACGGCCCGCACAGTCCGGGATTTCACAAGACGACGTCCGAGCTGCTGGCAAAGGACCGCGGGGTGCTCGGCGTCGGCGTGGAGACGGTGGGAACGGACGCCGGCCAGGCGGGTACGTTCGATCCGCCGTTTCCGAATCACGCGACGATGCACGGAGCCGGGAAGTTCGGACTGGCGAGCCTTCGCAACCTCGATCAGCTTCCAGCCACGGGCGCCATCGTGATCGCGGCGCCGCTCAAGATCGTGAATGGCAGCGGGAGTCCGCTGCGCGTGCTCGCGATCGCGCCCGCTTGATCAGTCCTTCGTCTCATCGCAACCGATGCCGGAGAGAACGTTCATGACGCCGTTGACGCGGGCCGCCGCGGCCGCGAGTACGCTCGCAGCGATCGCCCTGCTCGTAGGCGCGACGCCGCTCGTCGCGCAGCGAATCTCGACCGTACCGACGGGGCAGCCGGTGGGCGGGATTTCGTGCGACGAGATGGAGGGGCAGCGGATCCACATCCATCAGCATCTGCTGATCCTCGACCGCGGCAAATCGGTCGACATCCCGAACAACGTCGGCCGGCCGTTGGGCGGTCAGTGCCTTTACTGGGTACACACGCACACGCCGGACGGCGTGATTCACATCGAGTCGCCCGCGAACCGCACGTTCACGCTCGGCGACTTCTTCGCGATCTGGGGGCAACCGCTGAGCGAGACGCGGGCAGCGACGGCGTTCGCGAAGACGGGATCAAAGCTCAAGGTGTGGGTCGACGGGAAGCCGTATTCCGGCGACCCGGCGAAGATTCCGCTTCTCCGTCACACCGACGTGGTCATCGAGGCCGGTCCGCCCTTCTCCACTCCGCCGAGGTTCACTGACTGGCAACAACGGTAGGGAGTGGAGGCGGCGGGTGGCTGCGGCCGCCGCGGCGCGCGCTGAAATCGAGCGCTACGCGAGCGCCTTGTCCGCCGCGAGCACGGAGCGCAGCAAGACGTTCGCGCCGTTGGCGATGTCCGCCGGCTTCGAGAACTCCTTCGGCGAGTGGCTGATGCCGCCGACGCTCGGAATGAAGATCATCCCGATCGGACCGATCACCGCCATCGCCTGAGCGTCGTGCCCGGCGCCGCTCGGCATCTGTCGAGTCGAGAGGTGGAGTGACGCCGCCGAATCGGCGATGATCTTGCGCATGCGCGGATCGGTCGGCGCGGCGACGTTGGCATGCAGCTCGGCGAACGCGAACGACGTTCCGTTCTGCTTTCCGATCGCGTCGGCGTTCTTGCGAATCGTCGCGTACATCGAGTCGATTTTGGCGTCGTCGAGGTCGCGCAGCTCGAGCGTGCAGACAACCTTGCCCGGAATGACGTTCGGCGCGCCGGGGAACGCCTGTATCCGACCGACCGTTCCGACCTGTCGCCCCGCGATGCCGACTACGACACGATTCACCATGTCCACGAAGCGCGCGGCGGCGAGCAGCGCGTCGTGCCGCTGATTCATCGCGGTCGTACCGGCGTGGTTCTGGAATCCGGCGACCGTGACCTCCCACTGCTTGATGCCGACGATTCCCTCCACTACGCCGATGTCGACCTTGGCCGCGTCGAGCGTGCCGCCCTGCTCGATGTGCAGCTCGAAGTATCCGGCGATCGATCCCTTCGGACGCTTGACGTCGGCGAGGCGCGCGGGATCGCCGCCGATGAAGCGAATCCCGTCTTCGACCGTCTTGCCGCTGCTCGAGACGGTCTTGAGCTCGGCCGCCGTGAGTTGGCCGCTCACCGCGCGGCTGCCGAACAGCCCACCCTCTTCATTCTGCCAGATCACGACCTCGAGCGGATGCCGCGTGACGATCGAATGCTCAGCCAGCGTCTGGGCGACTTCGATCGCGGACGTGGATCCGACTTGTCCGTCGTAGTCACCGCCGCCGGGAACCGAGTCGATATGTGAGCCGAAGAGGAGCGGATGGAGCGACGCGTCGCTTCCGGCGCGACGGCCGATGATGTTTCCGGCGAAGTCGATGCTCGGCTCGAGCTTCGCCGCGCGCATCCACTCCATGACCTTCGCCCGTGCCGCCTTGTCGGCGTCGCTGTACGCCACGCGCGACACACCGCCCTCGGGGTTCTTGCCGAACTCGCCGAGCGCGGCGAGGTGCGAGTTGATGCGGTCGGCGTTGACGTGGAGATCGGGCTGCGGGGAGGCCGGGAGGCCGGCGGTCTGCGGGGCCGCGGAGCCGCCGGCAATACGACGAAAAAACGCCGTGGCCGCGCCGGTTGCCGCTATGGCGTTGAAATCGCGTCGGTTCATGGGCGGGAAGTTGTTGAGCCCGGGCTCGCGTGGGAAGACGGCCTGAGGATTTTCGGGGGGGTCATCTCTCGCCGGCGCGGGTATCAACGTGGACGCGCGCGGACGAACTCGATTGTCCGAAATTCGTCATGGAACTGGCCTAGCGAGTACGAGACCGCACATCATGCTGCGAATTCTCACCTGAACTCACGATGCTGAAACAGAGTCGCCAAACGTTGTCGCCGGACCTCGTGCACTCGGCCGAACACGGCGCGCGGTGGGTGGCGCGGGAGCCGTACTATCTCGCGTCGGGAGACGAGGTCGAGGTGTTCGCCAAGTGTCACGCGCGCGGGCTGCCGGTCATGCTCAAGGGGCCGACGGGGTGCGGGAAGACGCGGTTCATCGAGCACATGGCGTGGAAGCTCGGACGGCCGCTCGTCACCATCGCGTGCCACGACGATCTCTCGGCGAGCGATCTCACGGGCCGCTTCCTGATCAAGGGCGACGAGACGGTTTGGGTCGACGGCCCGCTCACGACCGCGGCTCGGCTTGGCGCGATCTGTTATCTCGACGAAGTGGTCGAGGCGCGGCAGGACACGGTCGTCGTGATTCATCCGCTCACCGACGATCGGCGTCTGCTGCCGATCGAAAAAACGGGCGACGTCGTCGAGGCGGCGCCGGGCTTCCAGCTCGTGATCTCGTACAACCCGGGCTATCAGCACGCGATCAAGGATTTGAAGCCGAGCACGCGACAGCGATTCGTCACGCTCGAGTTCGATTTTCCTGCGGCGGGCGCCGAGGCGGAGATCGTGGCGCACGAGAGCGGCGTGAAGCGCGGCACCGCGCAAGCGCTCGTCGAGCTCGCGCACAAGGTCCGGCGGCTCAAAGATCAAGGCTTGGCGGAGGGACCGGGGACACGCTTGCTCGTCTCTGCCGCCAAGCTGATCGCCGATGGCGTGTCGGCGCAGGATGCATGTCAGGCGGCGTTCGTCGGGCCGCTGACGGACGACCCCGATCTCGTGAGCGCCATCGCCGATCTCGTCGCGGCGTTGTTGTAGTGCCGCACACGGTTTCACGCGCGAGACGGCTCGTGCGCAAGGCCGAGCATACCGCGCGGCGACTGCGCGAACGTGTGCGCGCGCGATTCTCATCGCGGCGCCCCGACGTCCGCCTCGAGACCGTGCAGCGGAGGCTCGAATTGGTCGTCGCCGCGCTGTACGGACGGCCGATGGCGTTGGCGATGACGGAGCGCGCGCCAAATGGTTGGGTCGACCGACTCGCGAGGTTTCTCGGCGCCCAAGCCGACGCGCGCCGAACGACACCTTCCGTCGACGGCGAGACGATCCGGTTGCCGGAATTTCTCGACGCGCCGGACGGCCAGGCGTCGGCCGTGGCCCGCTATCGCATTCTCGCGATCGAGCAAGCCGAGCGAATCGCGCGCGGAACGCCGCGCCACTTGCCGACCGCCGATCCCCTCGAGCGCGATCTCTATCTGCTGCGCGAGGGGACGTCCATCGACGCTGATCTCATGCGGCGCCACCCGGGGTTGGCCGAGTCGCTCGGCGCCGAACGCGCGTCGGCGCTGGAAACGCGGCCGATGCTCTCGTCGCTCTCGCCACAGGAGCGCGATGTCGAGATGCTTCTGCGCGATGCGCTGCGCGGGTCCGACCAACCCGCCGCGATGCACGCCACCCCCGGTGACTCGTTGGCTTGGGCGCGAGAAGCCGCGTCGCGCATTCGCCGGCTCGGCGGCCGCTACCGTGGATTGCCTCCCACGATGCACTGGGGCACGGTGGCGGGGGCGGAGGTCATTCGCGAATCCGACAATCCGTTCGACCGCGCCCCGGAGCGCCTGCCCATCGCCGGATCTGACGCCGCCCCGACGCGTCGCTCCGCCTCGATCGACCAAGCGGAGGAGCGCAAGTCTGATGACGAAGCCGAGTCGCAGGGAAAAGCCTTCGACCCGACCGCGCCGCCGGACGAGCGGCTCGAAGACGAGTCATCGGCGTTCGACCCGTACGCGAGGCCCGATCCCGATCGCCGAGCGCTTCGAGGGACGAACGCATTCGAGCACACGCAGGACCGATTGCCGACGATCGATCTCGACGAATTGCGCTTACTTCCGCCGGTCGTTGCGGCGCAAGACGAATGGGATTCGGCCGCCGGCCGTTACGACAAGCGCGTCGCGCTCGTGCGGCTGCAGGACCCAATCGACGGCGACGTGGCGTGGGCGGCCGACGTGATGCAGCGACACAGCGCGCTCGTGCGCACGATTCGCCATCACTTCGAGCGCCTTCGCGCGCGCCGCATGCTGTTGAACCGTCGGGTTTCCGGCGACGAGCTCGACGTCGCGGCTTGGGTGGACGCGGTGATCGACCGCCGTGTCGGCGACGCGCCCGACGATCGTTTCTATCGCGAAGCCAGGCCCGCACGACGAGGGTTGGCCCTCTCGCTCCTCGTGGACGTCAGCGGATCGACGGAGACGCGGGTGAGCGACGGGCTCAGAATCGTCGATCTCGAGAAGATCGCGCTGCTCTTGGCGAGCGACGCGCTCGACGCGCTTGGCGATTCGTTCGCGGTGCACACCTTCGCCGGAAAAACCGCCGACGACGTCCGCGTGCAACGCATCAAGGACTTCACCGAGCACAACGGCGATCGCATTCGGCGGCGCGTCGCCGGAATCGAGCCCGGCGGGTTCACGCGGCTCGGCGCGGCGGTTCGCTTCGCGTCGCGCCATCTCGCGCGGCGATCGGCTGGACATCGTCTGTTGCTGATTCTTTCCGACGGCCGGCCGAACGACGTCGATCGCTACCAAGGGCCGCACGGCGTCGAAGACGCGCGTCAGGCGATTCTCGAAGCGCGAGCGTCGGGCATCTTTCCGTTCTGCCTCACCGTCGACGCCAACGCCTCAGAGTATCTGCCGAGGATCTTCGGCCGCGCCGGTCACCGCATGGTGCAGCGGCCGGAGCAACTCCCGTCGGCGTTGCTCGCCGTGGTCAGTGCGTTGATCCGGCGCCGGTAGCCGGCGCCGACGCGAACGTCTTGAAGAGGAAGCCCAGCGAGGGAATCAGGATCAACGCTCCGCCGACGAGGCCGGCGATCAGCAGCTCGAGCGTCGCCGCCGGCGCGGCGGCGTTACGAATCGTGAGCGTGGGCGGAATGATGAACGGGTATTGTGCCAGCGCCCAGCCCCAGATGACGAAGGTCACCTGCGCGGCGGCGGCGACGCGAGCGACGTGATAGCGACGAAGCCAGAGCGCGGCGACGACGGCGATCGTCGCGACGCCCGTGCAGGCGTGGAGCACGAATGCCCACGACGACGCGGTGACGCCGTGCGCGACGCGGGGCGCCGACGATTCGGAGGTCGCGAGCACCACGGCGCCGACGATTGCGACGACGACAACCGCGACGAGCGCTCGCCGGCGGAAGTCCTCGCGCAACGCCGGTTCAGTCGCGGCGTGCGCTAGATAGACCGCCGCAAGCATCGCGAAGAGGGCGAGCGCGAAAACGCCGACCGTCATCGCGTACAGCGCCGCCCACGGCGCGATGTAGACGGAAGAGTACGACATCGTCGCGACGTTGCTTGCCGCTCTGCCGACCGCGTCGCTCGAGATGGCGCCGATCGCGATCCCGAAGCAGAGCGGCGTGACGACGCTCGCGATCGAGAACACGAGCCCCCATCGCTCGACGATCCGCCGCTCCGCGCGGCCATAGCTTCGGAAGACGAACGCCGACCCGCGCAGTACGATGCCGACCAGAAGAATCGTGAGCGGAACGTGCAACACCGTACCGAGCACGCCGAACGCGGCGGGGAATCCGGTGAACAACACGACCACCGCGACGATCAACCAAACATGGTTGGCTTCCCAGATCGGACCGATCGAGTCCGCGATCAGACGCCGCTGTTCGTCGCGGCGCGGTCCGATCGCCAGCAAATCCCACACGCCGCCGCCGTAGTCGGCGCCGCCCGTGAGCGCGTAACCGGTCAGCGCGACGATGATCGCCGCCGCCACGATTTCCGGCAGGCCGATCGTGAACACAGGAATCATCGCGTCTCGCCGACCAGCGATTTGATGAGCACGACGACGATCGCGGCGAGACCGATGTAGAGAATCGTGAACCCCGCCATCGGCACGGCGACGCCGGGCATCGGCGTCACCGCGTCGGCCGTGCGAAGTATTCCCTGCACCACCCACGGCTGGCGTCCGACTTCGGTCACCGTCCATCCGGCCTCGGTGGCGATGAAGCCGAACGGTGTCACGATCGCGAGCGCGAAAAGCAGCCGGCGCCGCGACAGAAGGTCGTCGCCTCGCAGAAGTACGGCGAGCGACCACGCGGCGACGAGCGCCATCAGCGTGCCAAGTGCGACCATGATTTGAAAACCGAGGTGGACGGGAAGCACGGGCGGCCAGAGGGCTCGATCGAATTCCGCCAGCCCTTGCACCGTCGCCCCGGGGTCGTGGAACGCGAGCAATGACAGTCCCCGCGGGATCTCGATCGCGAAACGCGTACGCCGTGCGTCGACGTCGGGCCAACCGCCGATGCGCAAAGGCGCACCGGGTTCCGTTTCGAACTGCCCCTCGAGCGCCGCGAGCTTGGCCGGCTGAGTCTGCGCGACCGTGCGCGCGCTCAGGTCGCCGGAGATCGGTTGCAGCACCGCGGCCGGTGCACCGATCGCGAGCGACGCCACCAGCGCGGCCCGGTGAAAGCGCCGCGTGCTTCCGCGAAGCAGCATGATCGCGTGCACTCCGGCCACTGCGAGGCCGGTCGCGGCGTACGCGGCGAGCACCATGTGCAGCGCCTGCTGGAACGTCGACGGATTGAGCATTCCCGCGATCGGGTCGACGGCGGCGATCCGGCCGTCGGCGAGCGTCATGCCGCGCGGCGTGTTCATCCATGCGTTGACCGTGACGACGAAAATGGCCGACGCCGCTCCGCTGAGCGCCACGACGACGCCGGCGAACAAATGCGCTCTCGGCGAAACTTTCTCCCACCCGTAGAGATAGATGCCGAGGAAGATCGCCTCGGTGAAGAACGCGAATCCCTCGAGCGAGAACGGGATGCCGATGATCGGGCCGGCGAATTCCATGAACCGCGGCCAGAGCAACCCGAGCTCGAACGACAGAACCGTCCCCGACACCGCGCCGATGGCGAAGAGAATCGCCGTGCCTTTGGCCCACCGCTTGGCGAGCTCGAGCCACACGTCGTCGCTAGTCTTCCGCCAACGCCACTCGGCGAGCACCATCATTGCCGGCATGGCGATGCCGATCTCGGCGAAGATGATGTGAAAGCCGAGAGAGATGGCCATCTGCGCGCGAGCGGCAAGCAGGTTCGACACGGCAATAAGTTTAAGCCAACCCGACGAGGCCGACGCGAATGTCCGAGATCACCGGAATCCATCACATCACTGCCATCGCGGGTGACGCCCAGGAGAACCTCGATTTTTATACGAGTGTATTCGGCATGCGGCTCGTAAAACGCAGCGTCAACCAGGACGATCCGGGCACGTATCACTTGTTCTACGCCGACGCCGACGGACATCCCGGCACGGATTTGACCTTCTTTCCATTCCGGTTTTCCGCGCCCGGGCATCTCGGCGTCGGGCTTGGCGTCGAGATCGCGCTCGCGATTCCCAAAGGCAGCCAAGAGTACTGGAACGAGCGCCTGGCGGACCTCGGCGCGAACGTGACCGGCACCGAGCAGCGCCGCGGGGATCGCGCGATCAAGCTGACGGACCCGCACGGCCAACACCTCGCGCTCGTCGAGGCACCCGAGCGTCGCGACTTCGCCGCGTGGGACAAGAGCTCCGTGCCGGCCGACAAACAGATCCTCGGTCTCCACGCCGTACGCGTCTGGGAGCGCGACATGGACGCCACGACTTCGTTCCTCTCGCAGATCCTCGGCTTTCAGAATTTCGGCGAGGAAGACGGCTGGCATCGCTTCGGCGTCGGCTCCGGCGGCTCCGGGGAGCACATCGAGATTCGCGAGATGCCCAATGAGCGACGCGGGGCGTGGGGTATCGGCACGATGCATCACGTGGCGTGGCGCGTCGCCGACGAGTCGGTCGAGCTCAAGCTCCGCGAGCGAATCGCGAAAGCAAACCGCCGCCCGACCGAGGTGATCGACCGATTCTGGTTCAAGTCGGTCTACTTCCTCGAGCCCGGCGGCGTGTTGTTCGAGCTGGCGACGGAAGGTCCAGGCTTCACCGCGGACGAACCGCTCGAGCACTTGGGCGAGACACTCGTGCTCCCGCCGTGGCTCGAGCCGCACCGCGCGCAGATCGAAGCGGCACTGCCCGTGTTGAGCGGCCCGGCGAAAGTGGGCTGAGACCCACGTCCGCCCCAGCCGCGTCGGCCAATCTCTACGGCTTCTTCAATTCCACTGGCTTCGCGGCGTCGGTGCGGGCTGCCATCATCGAGTCGCGCCGCGCCTTGAACTCGGTGCCGGGCTTCCATTGAGGAATGTCCGGCGCCGCGGCGACTCCGACACCAACCCGGAAGAGCGTCGCCATGTCTTGCACGGCGCCGCTCAAGTCCCAATCGGTCTTCACTTCGTCCGACACGGCGTGGTAGTCGTTGTTCGTGTACTCGTCGCGTTTCTGCATACCGTAGCCGGGCGGCTTGCCGATGTAGTCGATCCCCGCGTCCGTATCGAGCGCCGGCACACCGACCTTCGCGAACTCGAAGTGGTCTGAGCGATAGTAGAAGCCTTTCTCCGGCTCGGCGTCCGGACGAACGACCCGATCCTCATTTTTGAGGACGCCGTCCAATACGTCATCGAGGGTCGAGTTTCCAAGCCCGATCACGGTGAAGTCCTTGGTTTTCCCCCATTGATTGAAGCCGTCGATGTTGATGTTCGCGACCGTGTTCGTGAGCGGATACAGGGGATGCGTCGCGTAGTACTTCGATCCCACCAACCCTTTTTCTTCGGCCGTTACCGACAAGAACAGGATCGATCGCCGCGGAGGCGTAGGCAGCTTCTTGAACGCGCGAGCGATCTCGAGCAGCGCCGAGCTTCCGCTTGCGTTGTCCATCGCGCCGTTGAAGATCTGGTCGCCCTTGAGCGTGGTGTCCCGGCCGAGGTGGTCCCAGTGCGCCGAGTAGACGACGTACTCGTCTTTCTTGTCGGAGCCGGAAAGCTTGGCGACGACGTTGTGCGACTGAATCTTCCGCACGTCGATCTTCACGTCGAACGTGGCGGTGGCGTTGAGCGGCACCGGCTTGAATTGCTTCGTCGCCGCCGACGCCTTGAGTGAATCGAAATTCTGGCCCGCGTCGCGCAGCAGCTCCTTCGCCTTGTCGAGCGTGATCCACCCTTCGACCTGCACACGCTTTTCGGCGTCCGGCGAGATCACATCGAACTGCTCCTGCGAGTTGCTGCTGCTGACGACGGCGTAGGGATAGCCGGCCGGACCCGTCTCGTGGATGATGATCGCGGCGGCGGCGCCTTTCTCGGACGCGATCTCGTACTTGTACGTCCAGCGTCCGTAGTACGTCATCGCGCGCCCCTTGAACATCGCCGTGTCGAGCGACGTATCTCCGGCGACGCGCACCGGCGGATCGTTCACAAGCATGAGGATCGTCTTTCCCTTCACGTCGACGCCCTTGTAGTCGTCCCAACCGTATTCCGGCGCGACGACGCCGTAGCCGACGAACACGATGTCCGATTTGTCGATCTTCGTCTCCCGCTTGTCGTGGCGCGAGTTGGCGATGAAGTCCGCCGGATACTTGAGGGCGATCGTCTTGGCGCCGGCCGAGAACGACGCCGTCGGATGCGCCTTGTACCCGATCAAGTCGACGTTCTGGAGATAGGTGCCGTCCGGGTTCCCCGGCTCGAGCCCGATTGCCTTGAACTGTCCCTGCATGTAGGCGATCGCCTTCGCCTCACCCGGCGTCCCCGGCGCTCGTCCTTCCATGGAATCGGCCGAGAGATCGGCGATGTGCTGGAGAAGGGCGTTCGGCGTGATCACTTGCGCGGCCGAATCGACGCCGGCGTCGGACGCGGTTGCCGCCGTTTTTTCGGAGGTGCACGCACCCGCGACGCCGCACAACAGGGCGGCAGCGGCGAGTTGGCGTAGATGTGTCATCGGATGCTCGGCCACTGGAAAGGATGTGTAAGGGTTGCGGGCGATGCGGCTCATCGCGGGAGCGGCGGCCCGAGGCTATCATGCAGAATGTAGTCCACGGTACACCGCATCCGACCCACCGTGCCAGCCAAACCGACTACCCATTCATACCGGACGCACGTCGTCTGGACCGGCAATCGCGGATCCGGAACGAGCACCTATCGCGCCTACGATCGCGCGCACGAGATTCGCGCGGCGGGCAAACCCACGCTGCTTTGTTCGGCCGATCCGACCTTCCTCGGCGACCGAGGGCGATACAATCCCGAAGAGCTGCTCGTGGCGTCGCTCTCGTCGTGCCACATGCTGTGGTATCTGCACCTCGCGGCCGACAACGGAATCGTCGTCGTCGACTACCGCGACGACGCGACCGGCACGATGGTCGAGACACGCGATGGCGGCGGCAGGTTCACCGAAGTCACGCTGCATCCCGTCGTCACAGCGCGCGGGCCCGTCGACGAGCAGCTCGTCGAGCGTCTGCACGATCGCGCGCACGAGCTGTGCTACGTCGCGAGCAGCGTCGCGTTTCCGGTCGGCTGCAAGCCGAAACTCGTGCTCGCCGACGACGCCATCGTCTCCTCGCCGCAAGCGGACGGTGCGTGAGCCGTAGCTCGATGTGGCGCTCGCCGGCCACGAGCGCGATGGTTGGACTCGCGCTCGGGTTGATCACGGGCGGCGTGATATCGTGGAGCGGGTCTCGCCCGGGACAAGCGTTCGCCGCGGCGGTAACGCCGATCGGCACGATCTGGGTGAACGCGCTTCGCATGACCGTCGTGCCGCTCGTCGCGTCGCTGCTGATCGCCACCCTGGCCTCGGGCGACGGCGCCCGTTCGTTCGGCCGCCTCGGCCGTCGCGCGTTCGTGGTCTTCTTCGTTTTTCTGTTCGTCATCGCCGTCATCGGCATCGCCGCGGTGCCGCCCGTCTTCTCGCTGTTGACGGTAGATCCCGCGGCGGCCGCATCGTTGCGCGCCAGCGCCGCCGAGCCGTCGTTGACACAGACGCCGGGCTTTTCGCAGTGGATCATCGGTTTGGCGCCGGCGAACGTCGTAAAGGCGGCGGCGGACGGCGCGATGCTCCCCATCATCGTGTTCGCGACGCTGCTCGGCCTCGGCCTCGCGCGCGCAAACGAGATGTCGTCGCGGCTCGTCACCGTGCTGCGAGCCGTGTCCGACGCCATGATCCAGATCGTCCGATGGGTGCTGCTGTTCGCGCCCATCGGCGCCTTTGCCCTCGCCGTTCCGCTCGCGACACACCTCGGCAATCAAGCCGCCGGCGCGATTGCGTTCTACATCGCCGCGATGGTCGGGTTTCACGCCGCCGTGGGCGTGATCTTTTATCTCGTCATACCGCTCGTGACCGGAACGCCGATCGCGCGTTTCGCGCGGGCGATGATGCCGGCGCAGGTCGTCGTGGTGAGCACGCGATCGTCGCTTGCCGCGCTCCCGGCGATGCTCGAGGGCGCGCAGCGCGAGCTCGAGATCTCACCGGAGATCGCGGGGTTCGCGATCCCGCTCGGCGTCGCGCTGTTGCGAGCGAACATCGCGATGTCGTGGATCATTCAGGTCGTCTTTCTGGCCAAGCTGTACGGCGTGTCGGTGAGCGCGACCGCGATTCTGTGGGTCGCCCTTGGGTCGATCGCGCTCAGCTTCAGCGTTCCGGGGATCCCGAGCGGCGGGTTCCTCGTCGCCGCTCCTTACCTGCCCAGCCTCGGCCTACCAATTCAGGCGATCGGCATTCTCATCGCGCTCGACGCGATCCCCGACATCTTCAAGACGCTCCTCAACGTGACGGCGCACGTCTCCACCGCGCTCGTTCTCGCGCGGCTCGATCCGGCGCGTCAGCGCGCCGAGGTGGGCGTGGCGGTCAGCGGCTGACCAAGGCGGCCGTCAAGTCGTTGACGCGCTGCTCGAGGGTTCCTTTGGTGGAGCACCGGAACGGTTCCTGAGCAAACGCCATCGGTTTCGCGGACGCCTCGAAGTCGATCGTCATCGCCGTCGCGCCCTCGCCCGTTTTCGTGAGCGTCGTGTTCAGCGTCAGTGTGACGTCGTACGACTCGGCGTTGGGTCCGATCTGCGTCGTGCCGCAATCGATGTAGCGGGCCAGTCCGACCTTGCCGAGCTTGCCGCGGACCTTGTAGCCGCGATTGCCCACCGAATGCGTGCTGGGATCGAGAAATGAAACGGGCATCGAGAGCGAGTCGAAGACCGCCGGGAGCACCCTCCACACTTTGTCGAGCGGCGCGGCGAACTCTCGTCTCGAGACGCCCGAGGTGGCGACGACGTTGAGCGTCGTCCCGGAACCGGGAACGGCCACGTGCTGTTCAGCCGGCGCCGAACCGACGCTTGGGCTCGCGCCCGCACACGCCAGAGCCGTAGCCAAGCCGGCAACCAAAAGTCGTCGCATGGATTCTCCGATTGCGGAAGAGAGTGGTCGGGATAACGTGCGCAATGCATACAAATCTGTCCAGGCAGGCAGTTCCGGTCCACCCGTCCACCCGTCCACCCGTCCACCCGTCCACCCGTCCACCCGTCCGCCGTCTAAGGCACTGCCTTCGTCGCCCGATCCAGAACCTCGATCGTCGCCTCCGACGGCTTCGTCGTCGCGCGGAGCTTCGCCGATACGCGTTCCGCCTCGGCAAGCACGCGGAGGACGTTTCCGTTGGACAGTTTCGCCAGGTCCGCGTCGGTCCAACCGCGACGGGCCAGTTCGGCGAATAGCGCGGGGAATTTGGAGACGTCCTCGAGGCCGACGACGGTCTCGGTGATGCCGTCCAGGTCGCTGCCGATCCCGACGTGATCGACCCCGGCGATTTGGCGAACGTGGTCGATGGTGTTCGCGACGTCGGTGATGGTCGCCGTGGGGCGAACGTGAGCCGCGCGCCACGCGTCGACGTCCTTTTTCACCGCGACGCTGTCGTGAGGATGACGCTTCGTCGCGGCGGCGGTCTCCGCCTCGAGCGCATTGTCATCGGCGAGGACCGCGGCCGACACGAACGACGTCACGAACGGCACCATCACGACCCCGCCGTTCTTCGGCACGCGCGCGAGAATCGAGTCGGGAACGTTGCGCCGGTGGTCGACGAGCGCGCGAGCGCCCGAATGCGAGAAGATCACCGGCGCTTGCGTCACGTCGAGCGCCGCGCTCATCGTGCCCGGCGACACGTGGGACAGATCCACGAGCATGCCGAGTCGGTTCATCTCGCGGACCACTTCGCGCCCAAAGGGAGTGAGCCCGTGGTGTTTCGCGCTGTCGAGCGCGGCGTCGGCCCAGTCGAGGGTGACGTTGTGCGTGAGCGTCATGTAGCGCGCGCCCATTTCATAGTATTGGCGGAGCACCGGGAGCGAATTCTCGATCGCGTGGCCGCCCTCGAGGCCGAGGAGCGACGCGATCTTTCCCTTGGCCATCGCTGTCTTCGCCTGCGCGGCGCTCGGCGTCCACGCGAGCTCCGGATACTTCGCGATGACCCGCTTCGCGATGTCGAACTGCTCGAGCTGTACGCGGGCGTAGCCGGGCTTGCTCGCCACCGCTCCCTTCGATTTGTACGCCGGGTCCGTGGGCTCTCCGGGCGTGTAGATCGACCAGAATTGCGCGCCGACGTGCCCCGCGGAGAGTCGCGCGAGATCGGTCATGCCCGGAGTCCGCTTGCGCAGATCGTACGCCTCGACGTCCATCGGATGGAGCGAGTCTTCGCGAATGCGCCATGGCAAATCGTTGTGCCCGTCCATGACGGGTGAGGCACGAAGAACGCGCAGGGCGCGCGCCATGTTCGAGTCGCGCGGCGCTTGGGCGCCGACGAGGCCCGCGATGCCAACGGTCGCGCAAATAGCGCCAAGCAATGGAAATCGGGCGCGCATAGAAGGATTTGTGTCTAAGAGGAGGGACCGGTGACCGGTGACCTGTGACCGGGTTCCGCCAACCTACCCGTCCGCACACCGGCGGCGCAACGCTCGCGCAGTCCGGCGTGTCAGATACGCATGACCTTCGAGAGCCTCCGCCAAGACCTGAAGTACGCCGCGCGCGGTCTGCGGCTCAAACCGGCCTTCGCCATCGCGGTCGTCAGTACGATCGGCCTCGGGATCGGCGCCAACGCGGCGATGTTCGGCATCGTCGACCGCCTGCTCTTCCGCCCGCCAAATCTCCTCCGCGATCCGGCCACGGCTCATCGCGTATACGGATACTCCACCTTCCGCGGCAAGGAACGGGTGGGTTTCGGAGGACAGTACGCGCGCTACAAGGATTTCGAGCGGTGGACGACCTCGTTCTCGAGCGTCGCCGGCTACGCGTTCCGGCGCCTCGCTGTCGGCGTCGGGGAATCGGCGCGCGAAATGAGTGTCGGCGTCGTCAGCTCCAACTTTTTCGGCTTCTTCGACGCGCCCCCTGCGCTGGGCCGGTACTTCACGGCCGCCGAAGACTCGATTCCCGACGGCTCGCCGGTCGCCGTCGTCAGCGACGCGATGTGGCAGACCCAATATGGCGGGCGTCGCGATGTGCTCGGCTCGAAAGTTCAGATCGCATCGGTCGTCTACACGATCATCGGCGTGGCGCCGCCCGGCTTCGTCGGTCTGTGGGCGGATCAACCGCCGGCCTATTTCATCCCGATCACGACCTTCGGTGCGGCCCAGGGGAAGAACAACCCGAACCTCAGGACGAGCTGGTGGAAGACCTACAGCTGGGGTTGGCTTTCCGTGATGGCGCGACGGAAGCCCGGTGTGTCCTTGGCGCGCGCCAACGCCGATCTCACGCAAGCGGCGGTCAAGAGCTATCAGTCGCAACTCGTCGAGCAGACGCGGTCGACGCCACTGGCGCTCGCCCGTCCGCGCGCCATCGCGGGCTCGATCATCGCGGAGCGCGGGCCGAACGAGTCGCCGGTCGCCAAGGTTGCGACGTGGGTCGGCGGCGTGTCGTTGATCGTGCTTCTCATCGCCTGCGCCAACGTCGCAAACCTGTTGCTCGCCCGGGCGCTCCGCAGGCGGCGTGAGATCGCGTTGCGTCTCGCGCTCGGTGTCGGCCGAGCACGGCTTGTCTCTCAACTGCTGACGGAGACGCTTCTCCTCGCGCTGCTTGGCGGTGTGATGGGACTGTTCGTCGCGCATTGGGGCGGCGCGGTGTTGCGCGCCGTCGTGCTCGATCAGAGCGAAGCGCCCGCCGGGCTTCGCGATCCCCGGACGGTGCTCTTCGCGCTCGGCGTGGCCGTCGGTGTGGGGCTGCTCACCGGGCTCGCGCCGATCCTCCAGGCCGGCCGTACCGATCTGACGTCGGATCTCAAATCCGGCTCGCGCGAGGGAACGCTGCATCGCTCGCGCGCGAGAACCGCGCTGCTCGTGCTGCAAGGCGCGCTGTCGGTTGTACTGCTCGTCGGCGCGGGACTTTTCGTGCGCAGCCTCAAGAACGTCAACGGCGTCAAGCTCGGCTACGACGTCGACCCGGTGCTACTCGTCGACCTGAACATGCGCGGCGAAAAATTGGACAGCGTGGCGGCGATTGGGCTTCGGCAGCGGCTGCTCCAAGCCGCGACGACGATTCCCGGCGTGACGCACGTGAGCGCGCAGGTCTCCGTGCCGTTCTGGAGCACGTGGAGCATCGGACTTTACGTCCAAGGGATCGACACCGTCGGGAAGCTCGGCCAGTTCAACCTCAACGCCGTGTCACCGGATTTCTTCGCCACGTTCGGTACGCGCATTCTCCGCGGGCGAGGCATCGGACCGCAGGACGTCGACCATGCGCCGCGCACGATGGTGGTGAGCGAAGGCATGGGCCAGACGCTCTGGCCGGGCAAGGATCCGATCGGCCAATGCATCCGCGTCACGGCGGATACGATGCCCTGCACCTATGTGGTCGGCGTCGCCGAGAACATCAAGCAACGCAGTCTCGGCGTCGACTCGGCGCTGTACAACTACTATTTGCCCGCGGCACAGTTCCACCCGGACCAGACCGGCCTGTTCGTGCGTGTGAACGGCAGCGCCGCGCAGGCTGCCGACGGCATCCGCCGGCGATTGCAGCGCGAGATGCCGGGCGCGTCGTACGTCACGACGACGCCGATGGAAAAGGTCATCGGCGGCGAAACGCGGTCGTGGCACCTCGGCGCGACGATGTTCGTCGCGTTCGGCGTCCTCGCGCTCGCGCTCGCGGCGATCGGCTTGTACAGCGTCATCGCGTACAACGTCGCGCAGCGCACGCACGAGCTCGGAGTGCGCGTCGCGATCGGAGCGCAGGCCGCGGATCTGATTCGCCTCGTCGTGACCGACGGACTTCGCCTGGCGGTCGCCGGCGTCGTGATCGGCGCGGCCGCGGCGCTCTACGCGGCGCGGTGGGTCAAGCCTCTGCTCTTCGACGTTTCGCCGACGGATCCGATCGTGTTCGGCGCCGTAGTGCTCGTCCTGCTCGCGACCGCAATCGCCGCCAGTTGGCTGCCCGCGCTGCGAGCGTCAAAGGTCGACCCGAACGTCGCCCTGAGGTCGGAATAGCGGGAGCGACACGACTGGTCGGAGTAGCGGTGGCGACTCACGAGTACCGCCACGACTACTTGACGCAGATGATGCAGATCTGAAAAGCGAGTGCCGCAGATAACAACAAAAGCCTCTGTTGTTACTGCGGCAGTGCTGTTTTGAAATCTGCGGCATCGGCGTTGAAATGCTCATCACCTCGAACAACAACGCGCGGCTCGTGACCGCCCTTACGCCGACGTCACCCCGAATTGTGCCGCGCCCTCTTTGCTCAGCAACACCCACAGCGTGTAGATGCCGAGCGCGGTTCCGAATGGGAATCGGATCAGCGAGATCACGCCCAGGACGATCATGAGGATCCGCGCCCACGGCATACGACGCAGTAGTCCCCAGCCGGCGATCAACTGAAACGCCGCCATCGCGCCGAGGAAGACGGCCGCGAATCCGCCCGCCAAACCGACGATTGCCGAGTCCTTTAAACTGCCGGCGAACGCGGCGCCGAACATGGTTCCACCAAGCACGACGACGGCGGTGAATGCGCCGAACAATCCGAACACGATGTGCAGCCAAGCAAGGACCTTGATGTGCGTCGCCATACGCGGCTCCAGTGGGAGGAGTTAAGAGGCGCTACCGTCCTTCGCGCGTCCAAAGTACCTCGCGTCCCCGGCTCACATCCAGAACCCCCACCGCTGCGTTACGATCACGAACACCGAGAGCGCGAGGTTGGTCGTGGCGTGGCAGACCATCAGGTCTCCCAACGACCGCGTGCGGCGCATCCACCAGTTGTAGACCAAGCCTGTGACGAGTCCCACCTCCCAGAACGGCCCGTGCTCGGCGGCGAAGAGCACGGCCGTCGCCCAAAACGCGAGCGAGGAGTACTGGCCGAGCGGAACGCGATTGAACTGCGGGTCCTGAAGCCATCGCGGGAGCCAGCCGCGCCAGAACAGCTCCTCGAGCACAGGGACGAGCAGGGCAGCGCGCATCGTCCGGAGCGCGAGCATGAGCGGTGTCAGCTCTCGCGGATCGATCGAGATGGTGACGCGGCCCAGGATTCCGTTCTGAAAGACGACGCTCGACCGCCATCCGGGGATCAATAGATCGGGCGCCACCCAGAGCGCGCACACGCCGACGCCGATCGCCACGCTCGTTCTCCAGTGTGGCGCCGATCTCGGAAGGACTCGTCGCGAGAAAATCAGTATCGACGCGGCGAGAACGGCGTCGCGGGCGATCTCCTTCCACGGATTCGCGAGCGGAATGTGCGTGTCGAGCAGCAGCCACGCCGCGAAGACGACGAAAGGACCGGCCCACGCGATCGTTCCGGCCGTCCGGGGGCCCGAGCCGTTCCGCGGCGTCGTTTCGACCTGGCGCGAAACAGGTGGCGGGGGCGCGCCGGCTTCGGTGTCCGTCATCGCGCCAGAGTATAGCACCGCGCGACGGCCGGCTGCACTATCATGCCCTCGATGCAACTTCGCTCCGTTGCGGCTGCTCTCCCGATTCTGATCGTCGCGTTCGTGGGATGCCGGCAGAACATCGCCGCCTCGCGACACGCGCTCGATCCACTCACGACCGGCGAGATCGACCGCGTGCGCGCGGTGCTCGACGCGCATTCGCTCCTCGGCGGGGGGGGCTCGCGCCGCGTGAGCACGATCGATCTGCTCGAGCCTTCCAAGCGGGTTGTCCTTCAAAACGCGCCCGAGCCACGAAAGGCGTTCGTCGTGCTGTACGACCCGGCGCGCAACTCGACGAGTGAAGCCGTCGTCAACGTCGACGATCGGACGCTCGAGAGCACGCGCGACGTGCCCGGCGTCGAGCCGCATCTCGACGGCGTGGACGCCGACGTCGCCGAATCGGTGACGCGCGGCAATGGCGCGTGGCGCCAAGCGCTGGCCAGGCGCGGCCTCTCACCGAACGATGTCGCCGTGATGGCTTGGACCGCGGGGAACTTCGCGGAGGGAAACGAAGATCCGGCTCGCGGTCGGCTGGTGCGCGCGCTCACGGTCGTGCGCGCGGCATCGCCGAACGAGTTCTCGCGTCCGGTGGAAGGACTCGTCGTGCTGGTCGACGTCGCCGGTCGCCGCGTGCTCGACGTCCACGATTCCGGGAGCGTCGCGACGCCCACCGCCGCGAGCGAGCGTGACGCGTGGCAGCCCCTTCCCCGTCCGGCGACGCGCGGCCCGCGGCTCTCGGCGCGCGAAGAATCCTCGGCGCGCTCGGCGGACATCGACGTGAACGGCCATGCGATCACGTGGGGACGTTGGCGCCTTCACGCCGGAGTACGGCCGCGCGAAGGGCTCGTGCTCTACGGCGTCGGCTTCGACGACGGCACCGGCGTGCGCAGCGTCATCTACCGCGCCTCGCTGTCGGAGATGGTCGTGCCGTACGGCGATCCCGCCGCAGCGTGGTACTTCCGGAACACGTTCGACGTGGGCGAGCTCGGAATCGGCACCGCCGTTTCGATGCTTGCGCCGGGCCTCGATTGCCCCGCGGGCAGCAACTTCATCGACGCCGCGTTCGCGGACCCCTCCGGCGCGCCTCGGCACGTGCCACGCGCGATCGCCGTGTACGAGCGGGATGGAGGTATCGCGTGGAGACACGGCGGAGCGGGCGCTCGCGCTCGCGAACTCGTCGTGTTTTCCGAGAGCCGGCTCGGCAACTACGACTATGGTTTCGAGTGGATCTTTCGAGAAGACGGAACGATCGGCCACCGAGTTCTGCTCACGGGCGTGATGGCTCCCAAGGCCGCCGCGGTTTCCGACTCGCTCGCCGAACAGGTGGCGGCGGGAATCGCGGCGGTGAACCATCAACACTTCTTCAACTACCGACTCGATCTCGACGTCGACGGCGCGTCGCCCAATCGAGTCGAGGACCTGGCGACTCATCCGTTGTCCACGGCGGGTCGCGGCGGTGGCTTCGCCACGCACGCACGAACCTGGTCGACCGAGCGCGAGGCGATCGACGGGAGCGCGGTCGGTTCTCCCGCGGGCTGGCTCATCTCGAATTCGGGCAAGCGAAACGGGCTCGGCGGCCCGACAGGGTACGAGCTCGTTCCCGGCGAGATCGTTCTCTCGATGGCGGACTCGGCCAGCGCGATTCGCCGCCGCGCCGGCTTTCTAGGCGCGCCACTGTGGGTTACGCCCCAAGTGGACTCCGAGCGATGGTCGGCCGGCGACTATCCGAATCAATCGCGCGGCGGCGACGGGCTCGCCCGATGGACACGCGGCGGCCGATCGGTCCTCGATACCGACGTCGTGCTCTGGTACACCGTCGGCGTCACGCACGTCCCTCGTCCGGAGGACTGGCCGGTGATGCCGGTGCAGACCGCCGGCTTCAGCCTCGTGCCGGTGGGCTACTTCAATAGAAATCCGGCGCTGGGTCCGGCGCAGTAACGTTTCGTTACAGCGGGCGCGCGGCTTGACGCTCCATGCAGACCGTTCCATTCTCAGCGTACAGACAGCTCGGCGCGGCCGCCAACGGCGGGGCTCGCCGCAAGATTTCTGGCGTTAGCGTTTTCTCATTGGAGGAAGGCATGAAGAACATCGCACGGGCGCTGGCGCTGCTCGTCGTCGCCGCCGTACCGGCGCACGCCGGCACGATCACCACCACTCCGGAGCCGGCGACGATCACGCTGGTCGCGACCGGAGCGGCCGTGGTTGGCGTGGCGGCGTGGGTCCGTCGGCGCAAGAAGTAACGCGCTCAGAAATTCTTGGCGTGGCTCTGTCGTTGGCATATCTCCATCGGAGGACGGCATGAAGAACATCGCACGGGCGTTGGTACTGCTTGTCGTCACGGCCGCGCCGGCGTACGCCGGCGGCGTCCCGGTCACGACGCCGGAACCGGCGACGATTACACTGGTCGCAACCGGAGCCGCCGTGGTTGGCGTGGCGGCCTGGATCCGCCGCCGCAAGAAGTAGCACGGCGAATCCACACGACAAGTGCGGCCCGCCGTGACTCGGTCACGGCGGGCCGTTCGTCGTTTCGTGACGGGTCAGAACCCGGGCAGGCGAAGGGCTTCGGCGCGCGCCTCGAGCTCGAGCAGTTTCTTTTTTCGCCACAGCCCACCGCCGTATCCGGTCAGCGATCCGTCGGAGCCGATCACTCGATGACAGGGGATCAGGATCGCGATCGGATTGTCGCCGTTCGCTCGCGCCACCGCGCGCGTCGCCGACGCTTGACCGAGCGACATCGCCAAGCGTCCGTAGCTGGTCGTGGTTCCGGTCGGGATTTGGCGAAGCGCTGTCCACACGCGCATCTGAAAGGGAGTGCCGCGCGCGTCGATGGGAATGCTGAACTCCTTGCGCTCGCCGCCAAAATATTCGCCGAGCTCGCGCCCAAGGTCGCGCACGATGCGCGACTCACCGCGCTCGAGCATGAACCCCGTCATGCGCGTGAGGCGCTCCAACTGCGCGTCCAGCGTTCGCCGCCGCGCGAACTCGAGAAGTACGAGGTGCGTGTCCGTCGCGCCGGCGATCATCTCGCCGATCGGGGTGTCGACGTCGGCCAGCCACGCCACCTGCGTCGCCGCGACCTTGTTGCTCATACCGGCTCCAGCGGCCGATGAGGTTCCGGCGGCAGCTCGGCGACGACGGCGTCGCCCGCTCGCACGAGTCCACCCACGACGACGACGCTCATCACGCCCGCGCGGCGGACCGGCTCGCCCGCGTCGCTCCGCGCGACGACCTTCGCCAGCAGTCCTGACTTGAACCGGTCGATCTGGACGCACGGATTGCGCAGCCCCGTGAGCTCGATGACCGCTTCGTCCCCGATGCGCAGACGAGAACCGGTCGGCAATTCGAGAAGGCGGATGCCGCGCGTCGTCAAATTCTCGCCGAGTGCCCCGGCGGGCACGTCGAAGCCGGCGGCAGACAGTTCGTCCAGCAGTTCGGCGTGAATGAGGTGCACCTGTCGCAGGTTGGGATGAGTCGGGTCACGCGAGACGCGAGAGCGATGCTTGACCGTCGCGCCGCCATGCGCGTCTCCCTCGACGCCGAACCCCTCGACCAGGCGCACCTCGTCGCGGGTCGCCTTTGCGAACGAGTGCGTCTCGCTTCGACTCACGGCGACGATCCTGCCGCCAAGATTGTCGCCCGACCCTGTCATGAGTTGTTGTACTTGTCGTGGTGCCGAACCCACGCCTGTGAGTCGGACAAGTGGGCCTCGTCGCGCCCCTTTGGCGTGAGGTCGAGAAAATTGTACGTGACGTTCAGCAGGTCGATCCCGCGCGCGTAGGTCGAGTAGGTGTGGTAGATGTCTCCGTGGTCGTCCTGGTAGAAGACGCTCGCTCCTTCGCGCTCGCTCCCGCTCTCGACGGGCGTGTAGTTGTACACGCCCGTCGCGTGCGATTGCTCATCCGGCGTGAACGACACGCCGTAATCAAAGTTGAAATCGCTCGGCGACGACGAGACCCACTTGAACGACCAGCCCATTCGCTTCTTGAACGCGTCGAGCTTGTCGAGCGGAGCGCGGGAAATGGCGACGAAGGTGGTGTCGCGATGGTTGAGGTGCGAGCCGTCGCCGAGCGCGTTGAAACTGTCCGCCCAGAACGAACAATGCGCGCATCCCTCCTTCCACGACGGATCGAACATGAAGTGGTAGACGACGAGTTGTCGCCGTCCGTCGAATAGATCGGCCAAGGTTCGTCGCCCCTTGGGGTGAGGACCGTCGAACGCGTACGCTTTGGTGACCCTCTCCCACGGCAACGCGCGGCGCGCGCGCGCGATCTCGTCTCGGGCTTTCGAGAACTCCTTTTCGCGCCGCAGGAGATCGAGGCGAGCCTCGACCCAAGCGTCGTGCGCGACCACGGCGTGATCGCGAATCGGGCCGCTGTCGTAGTTCGGCATTGGTGCCTCCGGACGCCGCTTATTCCGCGGCGGGCAGGTCGATCGTGCTCTGTCCCGCTTTTTTCCGTTTCGCGTTGAGTGCCGCCAGACCGGTCGTCTTGAGCGTCGTCCAGCGCTTCATCACCGCGACCGCGTCACCGCGCGCCTTTGTAACCGCCGCGATCTGAGACGCCGTCGGAGCGACCTCGGCGGATTGCATCGCCATCGCGGCCGCCATTTGCGACGCCATCACCGTCTCGAGATTGTGCGCTTCCGGCGCGCCACCGCGTCCGCCGCGGCCGCCACCTCCGCCCCCGCGACCGCCGCCACGTCCACCCGTCGGCGCCGGCGGCGCGAGCGAATCGACTTCGCGCTTGAACGCGGCCGCGTCATCGCCGCCCGCGCTCTCGAGCTTCGCCGACAACGCGCGCGCCTGCTCGTACGCCGCGCGCGCCGCTTCCGCGCCGTTGTACATCTCGCGCGTCATCGACGTGAGCTGTGCCAGCGCGACGGCCGGCGTCTTGACTCGCGGATCCAGACGCACCGTGATCGGCTGCGTGTATTGCTTGCCGTCGACGGTGAGCCGCACGGTGTAATTCCCCGGCGGCGCCCAGGGCGAAGCGACCGAGGGGTACGTGTGGTGCGGCACCGCGCCGCCGGCGCCGCCTCCTCCGCCCCCACCGCCGGCCCCGATCGGATCCAGCTTCAGATCCCACGAGAAGCGGTGGAATCCGGCGCGCTGTGACAACACGATCGGCGCGCCGGGCCAGTACAATGGAAGCGCGCAGTCCGGCGCCGACGGGGTCTTGCGACAAATCTGATCGTAGGCTTCCGGATCGAGCGCCGGGTGCGGGTTCATCACCGGGTCGGCGCTCGAGTAGTGCCGGATGACCTTGGTTCCCTCGAGGATCTCGAGCGTCACCGGCGCGGACGCGTTGTCCGCGAGGTTGTAGTCGATGATGCCGCCAGGCATCGGGTTCTCACCCGCCGGCCATTCCGGCGGCCAGGGCGTCGGGTCGTTCATTCCATACCGAACGCGAATCGCGGTCGCCGGCTTGAACAGAAATGCCGCCCGCGCGTTTTGCGCCGCTCGCGCCTCGGCTTGCTGCCGCAGTGGCGTCACGTCGTCGAGAATCCAGAAGCCGCGGCCGTGCGTGCCCGCGACGAGATCGGCGCACAGGCACGTGCTGTCGTCCTTGAGCTCGAGATCGCGCACCGAGATCGCCGGCATGTTGAAGCGGAGGGATTGCCAATGATCGCCGTCGTCGAACGACACCCACACCTGCACGTCGGTCGCGGCGTAGAGCAGCCCCTTTTTTCGAGGGTCCTCGCGGATCGAGTTCGCCGCGGCGCCGCCGGCGATTCCAGTGTTGATCTCAGTCCACGTCTTGCCGCCGTCGTGCGTGCGCCAGAAATGCGGGTTGGCGTCGTCGATGCGCAGCGTGTTCGCCGCGGCGTACGCGGTCGATCCATCGAAGTGACCCGCCTCGATGTTGAAGATGCGGGTCCACGGCTTGATCGCGGCCGGCGTCACGTTTTTCCACGTTGCGCCGCCGTCCGTCGTCACCTGAATCACGCCGTCGTCGGATCCGGTCCAGATCGTCTTGATGTCGCGCGGCGAAGGCGAGAGCGCTGTGATGCTTCCCAACGGCGCCGGCTTGACGATGGCGGAGTATTTCCCAGCGCTCGCCGGCGGCTCCCAGGTTTGCCGAGTAAGATCGCCGCTAATCCGCGTCCAGCTGTGCGCGTGGTCCACCGATTTGAACACGGCGTTCGACGCATAGAATAGCGTCGCGTGATCGACAGGCGACCACTCGATCGGCATCGTGCGCACGTTGCGTCCGAACTCCGCCGCGAGGACCACGCCATTTTCATCCACGCGCGGCAGTCCGCGCTGCTCGGCGCTTGGGCCCACGGCCGACGTCTGTCCCGTTTTGCGGTTGTACAGCGAGACCCCGGTGCGCTGGCTGCCGTACACCATGTCCGGGTCCTTCGGGTCCGGCGCGGCCTCGCCGTACTCCTGGATGTTCACCGGATGCCAGTCGTGGAAGGTGATCTCGCCGTCGTTTCCTCGGCTGTCGACGCACGCCGAGCCGGAATCCTGCTGGCCGCTGCAGACGCGATAGGGGAACGAGTTGTCGGTCGAGACGTGGTACATCGCCGCCGTCGGCTGCGTGTACCAGTTGCTCCACGAGAGACCGCGGTTCGCCGAGATCACGGCGCCTTGGTCCGAAACGACGAGCAGAATGCTCGGGTTGTTAGGGTTGACCCAGATCTTCTGATAGTCGTCGCCGCCCGGCGCGCCGCGCACGGCGGACCAAGTGACGCCGCCGTCTTCCGTTCGCCATAGAACGGTGGACGCGCTGTAGACGACGTTCTCGTTCTTGGAGTCCACAGCGAGCGTCGGCAGATCGCCGCCGCCGATGCGCGCGAGGGGACGAGGATCTTGCTGCAGACCGCCACCGCCTCGCCCGCCGCCGCGGCCGCCGCCGGTGAGACCTGGATTGAGCACCGGCGCCCAATGTTCGCCAGCGTCAGTCGATCTGTAGAAAGCAACCGTGCCCGTGATGTTCGCCGGACCCGCTCGCCCGCCACCGCCCGTCCCGAAATCGCCGGCGATGGTTGCGTAGATCGTCCGCGAGTTGCTCGGCGCGATCGCGAGGTTCGCCTGGATGACCTGCGGCAGTCCGTCGGTGAGCGGCTTCCACGTGGTGCCACCGTCGATTGATTTGTAGAGGCCTGTGCCTGCGCCGCCAAAACCGCCGCCCTCGATGAAGCTTTGCTGCTGCTGCCAGAGCGTCGCGTAGACGATGTTCACGTTCGCCGGGTCGATCCGGACGTCGTTGCCGCTCGTGTATTCATCCTTATATAGGACTTTCTGGAACGTCTGTCCGCCGTCGGTCGAGCGGAAGATTCCGCGCTCGGCGTTGGGTCCGTACGGGTGCCCCAGTGCGGCGACGAAGAGGCGGTTCGGGTTCGTCGGGTCGACGTCGATCATCGCGATCATCTGGCTGTCGCGAAGACCGAGGTGCGTCCACGTCTTGCCGCCGTCGGTGGATTTGTAGATGCCGTCGCCGATGGCGAGGTCGGGGCGGATGATGCCCGCGCCGCTGCCGACGTAAATGACGTTGGGATCGGACGCCGCGACGCCGATGGCGCCGATCGATCCGGTCGGCTGGCTGTCGAAGAGCGGCAGCCACGTCGAGCCGTAGTCGGTGGATCGCCACACTCCGCCGTTGTCGAAGCCGGCGTAGAAGACGTTGGGCTGTGAGGGCACGCCCGCCAGGGCGCGCGCACGACCGGCGCGCGTCGGACCAATGGCTCGCCAGTGGAGCAGGTTCACGTCGCTGGTTTGCGAGCGGGCGGTGGTGACGAGGCTCGAGATGAGGGTGATCGCGAGCGCGGGACGAACGAGTCGAGTCATCACAGGGTCGACGGGGGGAATGGTTGAATTCGTCGGTTCCAAAGTGATGGTCATCACGCTCTCGACTCAAGGGGGACCTGCGGCCTGGTAAGGGTGGTGTAGAGGCGTGGCCTTGCCCGGTGTCCGCCGGGTATAGTTAGGCCGTTCACCTCACACCACTCGAGAGGACAGACCATGCGCCGCGCATTCGTTCCCACCGCCCTCACCGCCGCTCTCGCGCTCGTGCCGTGGATCGGCGTGGCGCAGGGCCAAGCAATGGACGCCTCCAAGGCAGTCGCCGGAGGGGGAATCTCCGTACCCGGTTGGATGGGCCAGGTGGACCCGAGCCAGTCGCGACGCGGGTTGACGGTGGAGAGCGCGAAGCTCACCAAGGAAGGCGATGCGCTGCACATCGTGACCGGTCCGCAGATCGTGTACTGGAACCCCGCCAACACGGCGTCGGGCGATTACACCATCAAGGCGACGTTCACCGAACCGCAATTCATGAATCTGAACAGCCACGATCATCCGTACGGCATTGCCATCGGTGGGAACGACATGGGGACGGCCCAGGCGACGTACCTCTACTGCGCTACGTACGGCAGCGGGAAATTCATCGTGCGCGGTTTCGGCCCCGCCCCGTTCCAGATGAACGGCGGCGAGGGTGAGCCGAACGCGGCGATCCACAAGGCCGCGGCCAAGGGCGAGAAAGTCACGCAGGATATCGCGATGTCGGTGAAGGGCGACAAAGTGACCTGCTCGGTGAACGGCACGGTCGTCGGCACGTACAGCAAGGCCGATCTCGTCGGACCCGGCAAGCTCAAGTCGCTCGACGGCGTGTACGGCATCCGTTTCGCGCACAATACCGAGGGGATGGTGACGGGTCTGACCAAGACCACGCCGTAACGAAATCAGCTCGAAGCTTCTGCTGGATAGCTTGCCGCTCGAGGCTAGGCTCGCTTCGAGCTGAAAAATGCATGGCGCCGGGCGGCGAGACTTTCGCCGCCCGGTGCTTTTTGTTTTTGTTCAGTTCCCCCGTTTCCCTCAGTCCAGCCATGGCTCTCCGTCGCCTCCTCCTTCGGTCCTCGTTGGCAAGCGTCGCGCTCGCCGCTTCCGCCGCCGCGCAGACCGCGCCTCCTCCCCACTTCCCCACCGACGACGCCACGCTTCAGCGCATCTGGCGACTCGGCATGGACAGCTCGCACGTCCAGAAGCTGTCGCAGACCCTCTTCGACTCCATCGGCCCGCGTCTCACCGGCGGCCCCGGCATCAAGGCCGCGAGCAATTGGGTCATCAACATGTACAAGTCGTGGGGCATCGAAGCGAAGCGAGAGCCTTACGGAACGTGGCGCGGCTGGCGGCGCGGCGTCTCGCATATCGACCTCGTGTCGCCGCGCGTGCGCTCGCTCGAGGGGATGATGTTGGCCTGGAGTCCCGGCACGAACGGGCGCCCCGTGACGGCGCCGGTGGTCGTGCTCCCGAAGTTCGCCGACAGCACCGAATTCGTGAAATGGCTCCCGAAGGCACGCGGCAAGATCGTCATGCTCTCGCCCGCGTGGCCAACGTGTCGGCCCAGCGAAGACTGGTACCGCTGGTCCACGCCCGAATCGATGGCGCGCATGGACACGCTCATCGCCGAGATGCAGCGCGACTGGGCGGCGAGCTCCGACAGCACGAAGCTCTATCGCGGCACCGGCTACTCGCTGGCGCTCGGCACCGGCACGCTCGGCATGCGTCTCGAGAAGGCGGGCGTCGCGGGGATGATCACGTCGCGCACGAAGTTCTCCGGATTCCCGAACCCGTTCCCGGTGGCGGACAACGGCCGCGGAGGACGAGGCGGTCGCGGAAATCTGACTCCGGGTCCGGCGACCGCACGCGGCGGCGGCGGCCCCGGCGCATCGGTCACCGCGGGCGGCATCGTGCAGGCGGGCAACGCCGGCGAAGGCCGCGGCGGCGGTCGCGGCGGCGCTCCTGGAACCGGTTCCGGCGGCTGGGGGACCATCGAGGTCTTCGAGTCGTACAACAAGATCGCGCCCGCGGTCACGCTCACCTGCGAGGACTACGGGCTGCTCTATCGCCTCGCCGAGAACAATCAGAAGCCGAAGGTCCGCCTCGACCTCGACGCGCAGCTGCTCGGCGAGCAGCCGGTGTTCAACACGGTCGGCACGATCAAGGGCACGGAGAAGCCGAACGAATACGTTATGCTCTCGGCGCACTTCGACTCGTGGGACGGCTCGTCCGGTGCGACGGATAATGGCACGGGTACGATGATGGCCATGGAAGCAATGAGGATTCTGAAAACGGCCTATCCGCACCCGAAGCGAACGATCATCGTCGGCCATTGGGCCAGCGAAGAACAGGGACTCAACGGCTCGACCGCGTTCACCGAAGACCACCCCGAGGTGATGAAGGGTCTCCAGGCGCTCTTCAACCAGGACAACGGCACGGGCCGCATTCAGGGCGTGTCGTCGTCGGGACTGAGCGACATCGGCCACCATCTCAAGGCCTGGTACGAGAAGCTGCCGAGCTTCTTCACCGACAGCACGAGCCCCAACGTGGTGTCGTGGAGCTTCAACGACGTCCCGACCGGAAATCCCGGCGGCACGGACGGCGCCGTGTTCGCCTGCAAGGGCACGCCGTCGTTCGGACTCGGCGCGGTGGGTTGGAATTACGGTACGTATACGTGGCACACCAACCGCGACACGTACGACAAGATTGCGTTCGACGATCTCAAGCACAACGCGACGTTGGCCGCGATGCTCGTGTACTTGGCGTCGGAGGATCCCGACTTCATCGCGCGCGATCGCTCGCCAGGGACGTGGCCGGCGAATTGGCCGCTGAACTGCGGCAAGGCGCCGAGAAAGACAAAGCCGAGGCTATAGCGCATCAGCGTTGCCTCGACCTGCGAAGCGAGCCTAGCCTTGAGCAAGAGCTTGGAGCGTGAGCCGCGAGCTTGGTCGGGGACGGTCCGGCTTGCACGCGGTACCACGGCTACATTGTCGATCCCGGGGGGCGAAACACCATTGCCGTAGCGGGCCCGACCGGGGTTTGTCGAAGAAAATCCACATTCGTGTGACGCACCTGACGGCGGGCGCGTCCATCGGCAAGTATTCCTCTGCACGCAATTCCGCATCTCTAGAGGAGCCCCGAGCAATGGCGATTTGGAAGGACGCAACTTCACCGAAAAAGGACGCCCCGATGACTCCTGCCCCCGCCGCCCCAGAACCAGCTTTCCGAAGAGAGCCCGACTCCTCCATGGACAACTCGTTTAATTCAAGCTCGATGCGCCGTCCCGCGCGCGAGGCGCGTGAATCCATGATTGCAGCCGACATCACCATTGAGGGCAAGATCGAGGGCGCCGGCAACGTGCGCCTCGCCGGTCGCTTCAAGGGTGACGTCAGCATCCAGGGTGACCTCACGATCGAAGCCGGCGCCAAGCTCACCGGAAGCGTGCGAGCCAACGCCGTCGTCATCGCCGGTGAGGTCGAGGGCAACATCGAGAGCGCCCAGCGCGTCGAGCTTCAGGAGACGGGTGTCCTGAACGGAGACCTCAAGGCTGGCACGCTCACCGTCGCCGCCGGCTCGCGCATGCGCGGACGCTCGGAATTCGGCTGGGGTGACGAGGTTGTGTCGAAACCCGCTCTCAAGCTGGGGACAGGCACGCTCTAGTGAGCACGTTCCGAACGCCGGCGGGGGCAACTCGCCTTTGCCCGCATTGCCGGGCAGTAATTCTTCAGAGCGCGAGCAGTTGCCCGGCGTGTAGGAAGCATCTGAAGTTCGAGCCCGGCGCGGCGGCAAACCCCGCGCCGAGCTTTTCCGCGCTGTCCCTCGAGGGCGCGGTGAAGCATCCCAACGTCGGTCAGGCGTGGGAGTACTCGGTCCTCGTTTCCATCAAGAACGAAAAGGGCGAGGAGGTCGCGCGACAGGTGGTCAACGTCGGCGCGCTCGAGCCGGGCGAGCAGCGCTCGTTCAGCTTCTCAGTGGACGTCTTCGTCCCCGAGGCGAAGGTAACGACCCCCGCGACCGGCGAAGCTGCCGTGCCGAGCGCACCGTCGGTCGCGGCGGCAGCCTCTCCCGGTGCGCCGTCCGTGCCGAGCGGGACTCGCCCCGGAATGCCGCCCGCAACGAGCGGAGTGAGACCGGCCGTGCCTCCCGTTCCGCCCTCGTCAGTCCCGAGCGGAACGCGACCCCCCGGATCGCCATCGGTCCCCAGCGGTACCCGGCCCGGCGCACCTTCAGTTCCGAGCGGCACTCGGCCGCGCCGCTGAGCTATTGAGCGGGAGTGGTCACGCTGTGCGTCGGCGACGCCAGCATGGCCTGCATTCGCGCAATCTCACCTCGCTGGTCCGCGTCCACGTCCGACGCGAAGCGAAACATCTCCGATGCCTGCCCCGCACCCGGCGTCGCGAAGAGATCCTTGACCATTTTGATCGCGCCTTCGTGGTGCTGGATCATGTCGGTGAGAAACAATCGGTCGAACGTGGTGTCGCGCGCCTGGTCGAGTGCCGCGAGCTGCGCATCGGTCAGCATCCCGGGCATCATCATCGGATGCGGATCGTTCGGGTCGGGGACGGCCTGATTTCGCTCCTTGAGCCACGTCGTCATCGACGCGATCTCGTCCTTCTGCGAGACGTTGATCTTCTCGCAGAGGAGCTTTACCGAAGGCCCCGCGCCGTGCGTCGGCGCCATCGCCGCCATCTTCAGCGCCTGCCCGTGATGGTGGATCATGCCCTGCATGAAGCGGACATCCGCCGCCGTATAATTGGCGCCCGGCGGGATCTTGATCTCCGCCATCGACATCGCCGGCTGATCCGCGGCGCGACACGCGCCGACCACCAGAGCAGTCGAAGCGCAAACGAGAAACCGAAGTTGCCGAGTCATATGTCTGAATTTTAACCGGTCCACCGGTCCACCCGTCCAACCCGTCCCCCGTTAACAAACCCCGCGAGTCTTGTAAGCCTTTGGCCTAAACAATGGCTCCGCCGGCCGCGCGACGTAGAATGCGACCCGTCGCGCCACCAGGGAGGCCGCATGCGTTCACTCAGCCGAGTCATCACCGTCGCGACTCTCGTCGCCTGCGCGCGAGTCGCACCAGGTCAGACCGGGGCCTCGGCTCCCAGCGGACCTCCGCCGAACCCGTGCGCCGGCAACGCGGATCGGCATCGCTTCGACTTCTGGGTCGGCGAATGGCAGGTCACAACTCCCGACGGCCACGCCGTGGGATCGAGCAGCGTGCAGTCGATGGCCGGCGGATGCGGGTTGCTCGAAAACTGGACCGCGTTGAACGGCACGACCGGCAAGAGTCTCAACGCGTTCAACCCGGCTGCGAAACAGTGGCAGCAGTACTGGGTGGGACAGGGCGGCGCCGTGACCGAGTATCGCGAGAGCGAGTGGCACGACGGATCGTTGTCGCTGATCGCGCGACCCGCGGCGTCAGCGCCCGCGCAACGGCTGCAGCGGCTCACGTTCACACCGGTGAACGACAGCACCGTGCGCCAGCACGGCGAGCTGTCGAACGACGGCGGCGCGACGTGGACGACGACATACGACTTCTACTACCATCGCCGGCGATCGTGAGCGCTCACAGCGCCCGGTGACTACTCGGCGCGCAAGGCTTCGACCGGATCGGCCTTGGCGGCGCGCCATGCGGGAACGAGCGACGCGACCGCGGCGATTGAAAGCAGGGCGATCGCGGCGATCGTCATCGCGCCGGGATCGTTTGCCTTGACGCCGTAGAGGAGCGACGCGACCAATCGACCCGCGGCGAGCGCGAGCGCGACACCGACGGCGACGCCGATTGCGACCGTGCGAAGGCCTTCGCCGAGCACCTGAGACAGCACGTTGCTCGTCGTCGCGCCCAGCGCCGCGCGCACGCCGAACTCGTGCGTGCGTTGGCTCACGCCGTACGACACGCTGCTGTACACACCAACCCCCGCGACGACGAGGGCGAGCAATCCGAACAGCGTGAACAGCGTCGCGCCGAGTCGCCACGGGCGATACTCGGGTTCCATCGACGCGGCCATCGTCGTCGAGCGCGAGTAGACGTTTGGAAATTCGTTGCGCAGCATCGACCGCATTTCGTTGAGCACGGCGGTCGTGCGGCTTGGATCGACGCGCAGGACGATGTCGCCGACGCCCCAGCCGCGGAACGGCATGTGGTCCAATTGGACGTACATGTGCGGCGATGGATCCTCTCTGACTTCCGTGAGCATCGCCGTCTGAGCGACCCCGATCACCGTCGCGCACACCGGCGATTTCTCGAAGCGGATGCACCGGCCGATGGGATCCTCGTGCGGCCAGAGCGCCTCGGCCATGGCCTGATTCACGACCACACCGTAGGGATCACTCGGCCCGGGCGACGGCGAAAAGTCGTGGCCGCGGAGCAACCGCGTCCCAGTCGCGGCGAAGAATCCAGCGGAGACGGCCGTGTAGATCCCGGGCGGTTTCTTGTGCGCGAGTGTATCGGCGTCGGGCGCGTAGTCCATGAACTGGATGGCGTAGATCGGCCGACTCGACGTGTAGGCGACTCGTTCGACGCCGGGAATTCTCTCGAAGCGCTCCCGCATCGCCAGCAAACGATCGGACTGCACTCGTTTCGCCGTGCTGTCGAGAGCGGCGTTGGCGAGCCGAACGAAGGCGAGACGATTCACGGTATAGCCGATGTCGAAGGATTCGACGTTCGACAGGCTTCTTACGAAAAGCGCCGCGCCGACGACGAGCACAACGGACAGCGCTGCCTGCACCACGATGAGCGACGACCGAAGTCGCGACGGGCGCGACGTCCCTTCGCGCGCTCCCGCCTTGAGGGCATTCGTCAAATCCGGCGAGAGCGTTTGCAGCGCGGGCACGAGGCCGGCGATGAATCCTGACGTGATTGCCGCGAGACCAGCGAATGTCAGCACGCGCGGGTTCAACGGCGAATCGGCCCAATGAATCTCGGGAGTCAGCAGGTGACGAAGAAGTGTTCCGCCCCAGAGCGCGGCGATCGCCGCGGCGGCCGCCGCGGCGAGTGCCAACAGGATGCTCTCAGTGACAAGCAGCCTCACGAGCCGCGATCGCGACACGCCGAGCGTGAGCCGGATTGCGATCTCTCGGCGGCGACGCACGGCCCGCGCGAGAAGCAGGTTCACGATGTTCGCGCACGCCACGATCAGCACGATGATCGCGACGCCACCGAGCCGCGTCGCGACTTGTACGCTGCTATCGAGCTTTCCGGGCCCACGCGCCGCGACGATCGCGCCGAAGACCGCCACCGTAGTCGAGTCTTTTCTATAGCCGACGTCCCCTGCGCGCAGCCGGTTTGTCGCCCGTTGAGCAAGCTCACCTTCGCGCGCGTCCGGCGACATACGCATCACGACTTGAAAGCCGTTTACGAACGGACTGCGGTACCATGGCGCCTTTCCCTGCGGGAGACCGGAACCGATCGGTCGCCAAACTTCCGCGGCATCCAGATCGATGCCGGTAAATCGTGGTGGCGTAACTCCGATGATCGTGTAGGGCCGAAGTAGAGGCTTGCCATATCGGTCTTCGAGCAATTCGATCGATCGTCCAACGACCTTGGGATCCGCGTCCAACCGCCGGCGCCAGAATGCATCGCTCACCACCACGACCGCGGCCGGTGCATCGACGCGATCTTCCTCGGCGGTGTAGAAGCGTCCCATCGCCGGCCGAATGCCGAGCACGCGGAAGTAGTTGGCGTTCGCGCTGCTCACCTCCGCCTTCGGCGGATCCTCGCCGATGCCCATCGAGATTGGCCACGGAGGCGTGTACGAGAAGAGATCAGCCTTGTCGCCGAGTGAGGCCAGCATCGCGTCGTAGGACGCGTAGTCGAATCCGGACCAAAACTGTCTGCCGCTCGAGAATCGCCGCTCGCTCCAGAGCCGGCGTATTTCCGCCGGCCTCACCACTCCCGCCGGCGGCCGCACGAAGATCGCGTCGAGCAACGAGAACATCGCCGCGTTCACGCCGAGTCCGAGTGCAAGCGTCACGATGATCGTGAGCGACACCGCGGGGGCGCGACGCAGCGATCGAAGCGAGTAGACGACGTCCTGTCGCAGCGCGTCGAACCACTCGAGCCGGTCGCGGCGGCGAGCGAGGCGATCGTCGATCTCGCGCAACCCACGGCGCACTTCGTCGACGTCGCCGAATTCGGCGATCGCCCGCGCACGCGCCTCGCGGGGCGACATCCCGCTCGAGGTCAGCTCCTCGATGCGCGCTTCGAAGTGGAAGTGCAGCTCGTCGTCGATGTCCGCGCGGACGTCGCGGCGCCAGAAGCGCAGGTAGCGATACCAGCGCGACGCGGTCATGACTCGGCGACCGCCGGAACGGCGACCATCACCCGCGCGACCGCCGCCGCGTAGTCGTTCCACGATTCCGTCTCCGCACGCAGCGCGCGTCGGCCGCCCGCGGTCAGCCGGTAGAACTTGGCGCGCTTCTTTTTGTCGGAGCTGCCCCATTCCGACGACACCCAGCCGCGCTCTTCCATGCGATGCAGCGACGTGTAGAGCGCCCCGTCGAGCACCTTGAAGCTGCCGGCCGATCCGTCACGAATGAATCGCGCGACGCCGTATCCGTGCATCGGTCCCCAGGACAGCGCGCGCAGCACGAGCACGTCGAGCGTGCCCTGCAGTAGGTCGAGTTCGCGGGTCGTCATGCTCGGCACGATACAACGATCCGGTCACTACATCAAGTGTTGAGGCAATGGCCGCTGAGCCGCGGGCCCGGGGGGCCGGGGAACCGCTAATCTGCCACGATCACGACCGTTCCCGCGGCCTTGTCGCCCAAACGCTGATGCTCTTCGCCGAAGATGAACAGCGCGTCGATCGGGCCGAGGATCGAGAAGACGTTGCGGATGAACGAATCGCCCCAGCCGCACGGCGCGCCGGTGTCTGCATCGACGACGCGCATGCCGAGCCATTGCTTGGCAAAGCTCTGTCCGCCGTGCAGCCCGTCGCCGAAGGCCAAGTAGAGCGCCATCCAGACCCAGGCAGCCTTTCCCCAGATGGCTCCGAGCACCGGGTTGAAGCCCATGATCGCCGGCGTGAGCGCGAGCGGAATGCCGCCGAATGCGCTGTCGATCATCTGGCCCACGAAACGCTGCCATCGCGTCGCGAGCTGCAGGCGGACCGGCATTGCGGTGCTCATGCTGCAAGATACAAATCGTTGTTAACGACTAGCGGGAAACCGGGAGCCGGGCACCGGGATACCGGGAGTGCGTGACACGACGGAGCCTCATCATCGGTTCACCTGGTCTCGCCGTTCCGGTATCCCGGTACCCGGTTTCCCGGTAACCCGAGAGCGTCAGTCTCCGCTCTTGAACAATTCGCTTCGCATCGCGGCCATCATGCCGCGAAATGGCCGAAAGAAGGTGCGGAGGTCGTTTGCGAGGAGGTCCGGCTCCTCGAGCGCCGCGAAATGGCCGCCGTGCGGCATCGGTGTCCAACGCTGAACGTTGTAGAACCGTGCCGCCCATTCGCGCGGCGGGCTGGAAAGATCTTTCGGGAACATCGCGAACGCCGCCGGCACTTCGTCCGAGCCCTTCCATTCATTCAACTTCTGGCGTAGCCAGGTCATCGCTCCGGCTTGAGTCACATCGTAGTACGGAAGGAACGACGAGTTGATCGTCTGCGTGACCCAGTACAGCATGACGTTGGCGAGCAGTTCGTCCTTGGTGAACGCGCGTTCGACGTCGCCGTCGCAGTCGCTCCAACGACGAAACTTCTCGACGATCCACGCGGCCAGTCCGGCCGGCGAGTCGTTCAGGCCCGTCGCCACGACCTGGGGCTGCGCGCCCTGAACGAACGCGTACGCTCCTTGGCTCGGCTGAAACTTCGCGACGAAGTCGAGATAGTCCCGCTCGGCGCGACTCGGATCAGTGGGCGCCCCGGCGAGGGCGTGATAGAACGGAACGTCGGTGAGGTGAATCGCCAACACCGCGTCGCTGTGATCGCGCGCGAGAAAATCGGTGATCGTGCTTCCCCAATCGCCGCCGTGGGCGACGTAGTGGTCGTAGCCGAGCACGCGCGTCATGAGGTCGTGCCACATGTCGCCGACTTGAAATAGCGATGTGCCGTCATGCGGCTTGTCGGAGAATCCGTATCCTGGGAGGCTCGGCGCGACGACGTGAAACGCGTCGGCGGGATCGCCGCCGTACGCGGCGGGGTCGGCCAGCATCGGAATGAGCTTGGCGAACCGGAGCACCGAATCGGGAAATCCGTGCGTGAGAATGATCGGCAGCGGATCGGGCCCTTTTCCCTGTTCGTGAATGAAATGAATGATCTGCCCGCCCTTCACGTCGGTACGGAAGTTCGGGAAACCATTCAGCGAGTCCTCTTGCGCTCGCCAGTCGAAGGCGCTGTGCCAGTAAGCGACGAGCTCGCGCATGTACGGAATGCTGAGCCCGTGGCTCCAGCCGGGATCGTTGAGGTCGTCGATCCACCGGGTCGCCTGAAGGCGGCGTTGCAGATCGTCGAGAACCGCTTGAGGAACGTCGATCGTGAACGGAACGGCTGTCATTGACACCTCGGAGTGAGGGTCGTACGTCCCGCAGAGCCCGTGCCTCCGAGGCGTCCCCCACGACATTGGGGCGCGTTGGCGCGGAACTCGGAGCCGCCGTAGCTTCTGCGCCGCGATCCTCCCTCCTTCCGCTCCCCCATCCGATGCAGGATCCGATCAGTCGCCGCACCTTCAACCAGATCGTCGGCGCCGCGGCTCTGGGCGGCATCCTTCCCACGCTTCAACAATCAGATCCGATGCCGGAGAACGGGGCGGGACCAGCGACGCGGCCTTCACCTTCACCGCTCTCGAATTCGAGCGATGAGCTCTGCACGCTTTCAGCCATCGAGCTCGCGCGCCGCATTCGCCAGAAGCAGGTGTCGGCGCGCGACGTCATGACCGCGCACCTCGCCCGGATCGAGCGCGTCAACCCGAAGATCAACGCGATCGTGACGCTCGTCGCCGACCGCGCGATGGCCGACGCGGCGAGAGCGGACGAGCAACAGGCGCACGGCCGCCCGCTCGGCGTGTTGCACGGGCTGCCGGTCGCGCACAAGGATCTCGTCCCGACCGCCGGCATCCGCACGACGTTCGGGTCGCCGTTCTACAAGGACAACGTCCCGACGAAGGACGCGCTCATCGTGACGCGCATTCGCGCGGCGGGCGCCATCACGCTCGGGAAGACGAACACGCCCGAGTTCGGCGCCGGATCGAACACGTTCAATCCGGTGTTCGGCGCGACGCACAACCCGTACAATCTCGCGAAGACGGTGGGTGGGAGCAGCGGCGGCGCGGCCGCGTCGCTCACGACCGGGATGGTACCGATCGCCGACGGCAGCGACACGGGCGGATCGCTGCGCAATCCCGCCGCGTGGAACAACGTCGTTGGATTCCGGCCGTCGCCGGGCCGCGTACCACACGAGGACGGCACCTGGTCGCCGCTTTCGACGAGCGGACCGATGGCGCGCACCGTCGCCGACCTCGCGCTCTTCTTCAGCGCGATCGCCGGTCCGCTCGCCAGCGATCCGCTCACGATCGACGAGGATCCCGCGCGCTTTCGGGCACCGCTCACCCGCTCGTTCAAGGGAGTGCGCGTCGCCTGGTTCAAGGATCTCGGCGGAATACCGTTCGAGCCGGAGATCACGCGTGTCGTGAACGCGAATCGCAAGTCGTTCGAGCAGCTCGGTTGCGTGGTCGAGGACGCCGAGCCCGATTTCAGCGGCGTCGACGAAGCGTTCCCGGTCATTCGACATCTCTCATACCACTCGAGCTATGCGGCCCTCGCGCGCCAGCATCCCGACCTGGTGAAGGCGACCGTGAAGTGGGAGATCGCCGAGGCCGAGCGTCAGACCGCGGCCGACGTGGCGCGCGCGAGCGTGCGCCAGGCCAAGCTGTACCACGACACGACGGAGTTTTTCCGGAGGTACGAGTACTTCGTGCTTCCCGTGACGCAGGTCGAGCCCTTCGACAGCACCACCGAGTATCCGACGTCGATCAACGGCGTGGCGATGCCGACCTACATCGATTGGATGCGCTCGTGCTGGTACGTGACCTTCATGTCGAACCCGGCGATCTCGGTGCCGGCGGGGTTCAGCGCGAGCGGACTGCCCGTCGGGCTACAGATCGTGGGACGTCATCGCGGCGATTGGAGCGTGCTGCAACTCGCGCACGCGTTCGAGCAAGCGACGCGTCACGGCGAGCGTCGTCCCGTCGTCTAGACCGCGTTCAGCGTTTCGTGGTGGGAGCCCGCCATGCGCACCGGGGTCGCGGTTGCGCGCGCTACGCTCGGTCCCGTCTCGCTGTTCCGGTATCCCCGTGCCCGGTGACCCCGTGACCCGCAGTTATCCGCGGAGCTCCTCCTCGGCGCGGCGTTCGTCTTCGGCGGTCGGGCCGCGCGCGGCTCGGTTGATCTGGCGGATCGCGCCGAGGTGGTAGGCGAGATGCGCGACGCTGCCGGCGACCCAGCCCAACTCGCGCCCGCTCAGTTCGCGCGGTTTGGCGAGTGCGGTGACCCACGCTTCGGCCTCGGCGCGTAGATCGTCGCGGAGCGTCCGCCACTCGGCGTCGGTGACGACGCCTTTCTTCCAACTCGCGGTCCAGTCGGCGTCGTGCCATGGCGCGACTTCGCCGTTCGACCATCGGTTGAGCAGCGAGAGTCCGTAGCGCAGGTGATCGGCATGCGCCGCGATCGATGATCCGCCGTCGTGCGGAGCGGACGCCGCGGCCGCGGATACACGCTCGAGCGAATCAACGAGTCCGTGGTCGCCGCGGTTCAGCATGTAGGTGCCGTCGCGCGGATCCGGCGACCCGTGCACGAGCTCGCGCATGAGGGCGGATAGTGTATCCGAAAACGCTTCTGTATTCATGTTTGAACACTAATGAATGTCGTGTCGAGTAATGTCCGGTTCGCGGCGGAATTCACGGAGTCTAAGGCGCACGTGAGCGAAAGAAAATGAGTCGCTCACACCACGACTCACTGGAGAAAGTCGCAATGTCCAATCCCACCCGACTCAACCGCTCGATCGTTTCGGCAGTTCTCGCGGTCGCGGCATCCGTTCTCGCCGTCATCGCGCGTCCGGCGCCGATTCTCGCGCAGTACGCCGTCGCCGCGGCCGCGGCGCCCGGCATTCAGCCGAGCAACCGCTGGCTCGACGGTCTCAAGGCGAAGCACAAGCAGTTCTTCGACAACCCGTCGCCCAACGGTGGCATCGCGCTCGTCCACGTCTTCGAGTACTACGAGACGTACAACAAGGCGTTCAACGTGAAGGACGCCGACGTCAACGCGGTGCTCACGTTCTACGGTGGCACGACGTTCTTTGCGCTCACCGACGCCGCGTGGGCGAGGTACCAGCTCGGCGAGTTCCTTCAGGAGAACGATCCGGCCACCGGCAAGCCGGTGCTGAAGAATCCCTGGCGCACGTCGCCGACGATTCTCGGCATGTCGCTTCCGGCGGCGAGCATCGAGGCGCTTCAGAAGCGCGGCGCGACGCTCATCGTCTGCAACAACGCGCTCGAGATCTTCTCGGGTCTGCTCGCCGCGAAGCGCGGCCTCGATTCGAAGGTGGTGTACGAGGATCTCAAGGCGAACATCATTCCGGGTATCAGTCTCGTGCCCGGCATGGTCATCGCGGTCGAGCAGGCGCAGCGCGCCGGCCTCACGTACCATCGCCAGTAACCAATGGTAACCGCGCCGACACGGGCAACGTTTCGGCGCAGCTACTGCCGCTCGTCGTCGAGTTCCGGCCGGAGTCGCTCGAGCGCGAGCAAGTACGCCAAGCCTGAGCTGACGAGGACCAACGTCACGGCGGTTGAATAGATGGCCCCGGCCTGGGCGCTCTGCGCCACACCATTGTCGGCGACGCGCCGTAGAGGGCGACGAGCGAGGGATCAGCCCACTCACCGTCACGATGAAGCCGACTTGGATGCGCGCTCCTTGCGACCGATCGCACGAGCGACCTAGCATGGACGCATTCATGCGGCGTTCCCCCGATCCACAGCCCCGGTCGGAGGCGGCGCATCTCGAGCGAGGCTCTACCGTGTGCAATCAAGACCACTGGCACGATCACGACAGATTCGGATTTCTCGTGGATGCTCCGGCGGTTCGCGGATTGGTCGAGGAGGTTCAGCGGCGTTCGACTGTCGACGACGTCGCCGAACGCATCGAGCGGCTCAAGCCGGCATTCGGAAAATTGCTGTCGACCGACGGTTGGCTGCCGGACGAGTACACGCGAGCGGACACCGCGAGCCGAATGGGCGACGGCATCGGCCAATATGCGCTCTACCGCGCCGAGGACGGCTCGCTCTGTCTATTCGCGCTCGTCGTTCCGGCGGGCGCGGCCACCCCGGTGCACGACCACCTCGCGTGGGGACTCGTCGGCATCTACAGGGGTGAGCAGCACGAGACCGTCTACCGCCGTCTCGACGACGGCCGCGACGAAAAGCGTGCGCGGCTCGAGGTCGCCAAGGAGCAAACGCTGAGTCCCGGCGAGTTCTACCCGCTCATTCCACCGTTGGACGACATCCACTACGTACGCACGACGTCAGCCGAGCCGTCGATCTCTATTCATCTACTGGCGAACGACACCGCGTGCGTGTGGCGGCACAGGTTCGATCCGGCAGCGGGAACGGTGACGCCGTTCAGGTCCGGCTACGCGAACGCGCCTTGCGCCGAGGAGACGGCGGACCCGTAGGCTGCTCGACGAGATCGGTCGGGGCCATGCACCGCCAGGCCTCCTCGAGCAACATGCGCAGCTCGCTGACCTTCACCTCGGACAACCGCACCAGGATGGCCGGAAATCCGTTGTAGTGCGGCTCGGTGAAAAACTTCTTCGGCTCGGCGGCGAGCAGCGCGTCTTTCTGTCCCAGGTTCGCCACCCGCACGGCAAGCACCGCCGGGTTGGCCACGCGCGGCTTCTTGGGGACGACGCGCTCCATCCAGACCCAGGCGAAGCCTTTCGGCTTTTTCTTGTTGCGAACCGAGAAGGCAAAACGGCCGTCGGTCTCCTCGGTTTCAGGAAACGAGAGCGCGATGCGGCGGACGTCGGATCGTGTCGCCATGGCTACGAAAGACATTAACGCAGCGGCCACCGCCGCGCCGCCGACGAAGCGACGCGGACTTCGACTAGCGCGCCCGTGGACCGAAGAACAATGTCAGCGGTTGCGTGATCGCCACCTGACGGTAAAGAACGGAATAGCCGCCGTTCGTCGGCGTCGCGATGTGCTCGGCGCCCGACACATCGGATCTGAGACGCAACCTGCCCCAGGCATCGGATTCGACCGAGCCGCGATCGCGAATATCGAGAAGGCCACGCGGATCGAGGTGACGCTGGCCGGATTCGTCGATGGTGACCGCGTACCACGCGTAGTGCAGCAGCGTCTCGAATCGCGGCGACCCCTGCTCCAGCGTCAGCGTGAGCGTGCCCCGCTCCAAATAGATCTCACGATATTCGACGAGGCCCTGGAGATCGACGGAGTCCCCGCTGTCGAAAGCGGGCAACGCATTGTCTTCGACGCGCACTAGGTCGAAGTCAGGCTGCGGTTCCGTGTGTGGTGTGGTGGCGAAATCGCGCCCGCACGCGACGACCGCGGCGCTGGCCAAAACGAGCCAAATGAGGGGAGAGCCCAGGATTCCGAATTCCAGTGTGAGTTCTTCTGAGTCGAACGCAGAAGAACGGGGACACCGGTCACCACCAACCTCGCGGCGTGCCTTACGAGGACGTACCTTCCCCCGTCTCCTCCCACCCGTGTCCCCCGGCCCTCGACGATGAGGTCCCCCTGACTTCGGATCTGCGGCGCAACTCCAAAAAAAACGCTCGGCGTACGAAGCGAAGGGCGACACGGCGAAAGCGTCGCGCAATATCGCGCGCTCGTGGAGCAGTGGAAGACCGCGGACCCTGAACTGCAGCCGCGCGTCGCGGAAGTGCGGAAACGGCTAGAGGCGCTTACGCCCGTCGAGCGGCCCCGCAAACACTAGCGTTTCGCGCAGCGGTCTAGCGCTCTTCCGGAAGCCGATAGGCATCCATCGACGGCCGCAACGGTCGCAGCAACCAGTAGGGCCGGCGCATCCCATCCGGCCCCGGCGCCGGTCGCGTCTTCGCCAGCCACTCCTTGTACACGGCGTGACTCCGCGCTGTATCGACGACGATGTCGCCCTCCTGATCCCCTGGCTCCGCCTTCGTCACGCGCACTTTTTGGTGCCACGCGTGTGCGCCGCTGATCGGATCGGGATGCACGGGGAACGTGAGGTTCTGATGGACGCCGGCGCTCTGCCACCACACGCGACCCGAATCGCGATCGTCGCTGGCGAAGGGTTCGACGCCCTTCATGCGACGCATGCGCCAACGACCGTTGCCGCCTTCCTCGAGGCGAACGAGCGCGGAGCTCCAGCGATCCATACCTTGGTCGTCGGCGACGCGCCAGCGGCCCATGTGGTGCGAGCACGCGACGACGCCGGGGCGAATTCCTTCGGTGACCCACGCGGGAACCACGAAGTACCCGATCTCCGTGGTGACTCGCACGAGATCCCCGAGCGCGACACCGAGCTTCGCGGCGTCGCTCGTATGAATCCAGAGCGGGTTGGCGTGAGCGATCTCGTTCAGCCATTTCGCGTTTCCAGTTCTCGTATGCACGAGCACCGGGAGCCGGAAGGTCGGAACAAGCACGACCTCGCCCGCGTGTACGTCGAGCGCCGACGTCGCAACGTGGCTCTCGATCGACGTCGGAATCGCCAGCTCGGGCCAGCCCCACGCGGCGAGCGTTGGCGAGTAGAACTCGAGCTTGCCCGAGGGCGTCGGAAATCCACGAAGCGCTTCGCCGTCGACCATCACGCCCGCGGCGCGTCTGCCTTGGGAATCCGCCGGCGGGGCCGGCAACGGGACGATGTTCGTCGACGGCAGGGGCGCGCGCGCCGTGAATACGCGCTGCGTCCGCTCGTCGACGGACGACTCGGCCATCTCCTCTGGCGTCACCTTCGCCTCGTGCCGACCGTACGCGCCCACAGGAATCTCGAATGACGCATACTTACGCATGAACTCGAGCGGCGAGAGCTGCTCTCGCGCCGCCGCTTCGGGCAACCCGGGCACGGAGTTCTCGAAGATCCATCGATAGTACTCGTCGATGCGGAGCTTTTCGCCCGGCCGATACGGCGACTCGAAATGTTTGCGAATTCCCATCGAGCCGTCCGGGTCGATGCGCCACGACAACTCGATCCAGAATTCGTTCTCCTCCCAGACCTCGCCCGGGTTGACGTCGCGCGTATCGGCCACGTCGTGGCCGAGCCGCTCTTCGATCGCGCGCTTCACGGGCTGACGAAATCCGATCCAGCTTCCCGCGTGCGTCTCGAAGCTCGCCAGGTCGTGCCGCTCGCTGCCGAGTCCGACGGGCAGCACGTAGTCGGCGAACCAGGCGGTCTCGCTCCACACTGGCGTGAGCGCCGCGTGTCGGCCGATCATCGACTCGTCGCGCAGCGCCTCGATCCACGAGAACCCGTCGGGGTTCGTCCAGACCGGGTTGTACACGCGCGTGAAGTACACGTCGAGCGAGCCGCGTCCCTCCTTCAAGAAATGCGGAAGCAGGAAGCTCATCTCGAAGAACGCGAGCGGGTACTCCTTGGGCCACGTCAGCTCGTTCCACGTCGTCGGGTGCGGCGGCCGAGCGTGAGGCGCGGGCACGAACTTGGTCCACGAATTCGGAACGACGCCGCCTTCGGTGGCCACGCTCCCCGTGAGCACGTTGAGGAAAAAGAGACAGCGCGCCGTCATCCAACCGCCGAGGTTTCCCGCCGCGGCGGCGCGCCAATTGTGCGCGCTGAAGGCCGACCCCGCTTTGCCGATGGCGCGCGCGACCTCGACGATCGTTTTTGCGGGCACGCCGGTCTCCCGTTCCGTGCGCTCGGGCGTATAGTCGGCGTAAATTCGCTCGAGATCATAGGCGAATACGTCAAAGGTCACGGCGGCGCCGGGGTGGATCGCGCGAAGGTATTCTTCCCAGTTCACCCACCGACGCACGAACTCGCGGTCGTAGAGCTGCTCGCGGATCAGCACGTTGGCGATCGTCAGCAGCACGTCGACTTCGCTGCCCGGGTACGTCGGCAGCCAATGATCGGCGTGCGTCGCGGTGTTGGAGAGGCGCGGATCCATGACGACGATCGTCGCGCCTCGCTGCTTGGCCTCGATGATTCGTTGCGCGTGCGGATTGAAGTAGTGCCCGCTCTCGAGATGCGCCGAAATGAGCAGGATGCACTTCGCGTTCGCGTAGTCGGGGCTCGGCCGGTCCATCCCCATCCAGAACGCGTAGCCGGCGCGCGCGCCCGACGAGCAGATGTTCGTGTGGCTGTTGTGTCCATCGACGCCCCACGCGGCGAGCACCCGCTCGGTGTAGCCATCTTCACCCGGGCGCCCGACGTGGTACATGATCTTGTTCGGCGTGCGCGCCTGAATCGCGCGGCGGATGCGGCCGGCGAGGTCGTCGAGCGCGTCGTTCCACGTCACGCGCTCCCACTCCCCCTCGCCGCGCGCGCCCACACGCCGCAGCGGAAAGAGGATTCGCTCGGGGTCCGCGATCTGGTTGAGCGTCGCGGGCCCTTTCGCGCAATTCCGCCCGCGACTGCCGGGATGGTACGGATTGCCCTCGAACTTGCGGACTTCCTTCGTCTCATTGTCGACGTACGCGACGAGTCCGCACGCCGCCTCGCAATTGAAGCAGGTCGTTGGAACGAGACTGTAATGTCGTCCGCGTTCGACCCAATCGTTCCACCGCTCGACCGGCGGGAACGCAGAGAAGCCCTTCTGCATCCGACCGTCGTCGGAGGGATGAAGACTTTCCCGAGATGACGTCGCGCTCATGAGATGGGCGGGCCCTGTCCGGCGAGAATGAACGCGTGGCCGTGGAGCCACAGCCCCGCGAGCGCGAGCAGCGGCGCGGCGAGGAGTCCGGCCAGTCCGGCGAACGCGAGCGGCACCGCGAGCACGACACCGAGTGCCAACGAGAGCCAGAAGAGACGCGCCTGCGTGCCGCGCGTGAGCGCGTGTGCCGCGGCCGTCGCGTTCGACGTGTGGTGTCTTTTGAACCCGTCGGCCAGCGCGAGCGCGCCGGCGGCGATCGCCGCGACGACGAACGCGTCGACGAGCGAGCGAGATCCGCTGATCCCGCTCACGGCGTCGGCGAAGATCAGGACGGCGAGACCTCCGGCGAACGCGTGAACCAGGAGATGCGGCAACAGGAGACGGCTCTGCCAGAGATCGCGCCCCTCGCATTGCGCGAGGAGCGGCGCGGTGTAACCGGCGGTCAACGCGCCGCCGACGACGAGCAGCCCCGCGATGACGCCGCGAAGCGCCGCCGACTCGAACCACGCGAGCGCGAGCCACACGGTCAGCAGCACACCGTAGATCGTGATGATCACCGCGCCACGGGCGAGCCAACTTCGCCATTGTGGCCGAGTGAGAATTGTCCAAAAACGCTCGGGACGCTTGAGGTCACCGACAAGAAGAGCGCCGGTGATGCCGAGAAAAACGAGCGCGACGATCGGCGCGACGATGCGTAGCAACCGGTCGCCGAGTCCGAGATCGACGAACTGGCCGATCCCGGCGAGCATGCCGAGCCCCGCGGCGATTCCTTTCGTCCAGATGTACGACGAGACCGGCCAGCCCCACGTGCGTTGCCGCGGCACGTCGTACGCCACTCTCGCCGGCGGCGCGGCCTTCTCTTTGTAGAGGGGAAGCGGAGTGCGTTCGCGTCGGTCCCGCGCCCCACGATCCGACCACATATAGGTAGCGTCGTGCCGCGCCGCCAACGGCTCGAGCGTGGCGTCGTGCGCGCCGATGTAGAACGCGTGCGGATGCGTGCCCTGCTCCGGCCGCCGTACGCTGACGTCGTGCTCCTTCAGCGCGCGACTGACCTTGCTCGTCGGGTCCTCGAGGTCGCCGAAGAGGAGCGCTTCCTCCGGACAGACGACGACGCACGCCGGCAACAGCCCTTCGTCGACACGGTGCGAGCAGAAGTTGCATTTCGCCGCCGTGTTCGAGTCGGGATCCATGTAGATCGCGTCGTACGGGCAGGCCTGCATGCACGCTTTGCACCCGATGCACGCATCGTGGTCGAAGTCCACGAGACCATCCGGCCGCTGATACATCGCCGTGACCGGACAGACTTCGACGCACGGCGGGTCCTCGCAATGGTTGCAACGAAGAACCGCGAAGTGCCGCTTGACCTCGGGGAACGTTCCGACTTCAACGTTCTTCACCCACGTCCGGAACACGCCGACCGGCACATCGTTTTCGGACTTGCACGCCGTAGTGCAGGCGTGACAGCCGATGCAGCGGGTTTGGTCGATGACCCAGGCCCAACGGGTCATCGTGCGACTGATCTCGAGATGGCCGGCTCCGTCGTGGGGGCGCGGAGGGATACTAACCCGGGAGACGGCGCAACCGCTACGTTCTTGGTCCTTCCCGGAGGTATTAGTATCGCGGAACTCGACGCCTGCGTTGCACCGACGGCCTCCCTCACAACTCGACACGCGTCCAATACGACCCATGGCGCGCCTCCCCACCCTTGCCCGCTCCCTCCTCATCGCCCTCCTCGCCTCGCGCCTCGAGGCCCAAAGCGACTGGGCCAAGCTGGTCCAACTGAATCGCGGCTACGTCGACGCGTTCATGAAGGGCGACGCGGCGTGGTATGACACGCACCTCGCGCCGGAGTTCGAGTGCCTCTGCCCCGACGGCTCGGTCGTGCGACGGGCGGATTTTCTCGCCGCGGCGCAACGGCCGATGACGAATCGCTCGTTCAACCTCGACAGCGTGCGCGTCAAGCTCCTCGGCGACGTCGCCGTGATCACCGCGATCACGCCATTCGTACGCGCCGACGGTACCACCGGCACGAACCGCTACACGGACATCTGGGTCAAACGCTCCGGCAGTTGGCTCGCGTTGCAAGCGCAGATCACCCCGGTGCGAGGCAGGTAGCGTCTCGCGCCTGGAAGGCCATCGTATGCTTCAACCGCATATGACCATAGTCGGCCTCGTCGGTGGACTCGGCCCCGAATCAACCATCGACTACTATCGGCGCATCCTCGACGGCTGGGCCAAGCACGATTCATCGTCGGCGCCTTCGATCGTCATCGACAGCCTCGACTCGACACGAGCGCTGCGGCTCGTCGCGGACGATCGCGCGGCGTTCACCGATTACCTGCTCGGGTCGATCGGGCGACTGACGGGGGCCGGAGTCGACTTCGTCGCGATGACGGCGAATACGCCGCATCTCGTGTTCGATGAGTTGGCGGCCGCGTCGTCCGTCCCGTTGCTCAGCATCGTCGAAGTGTGCGCCGGGGAAGCCCGTCGGCGCGGTCTTCGGCGGCCGCTGCTGCTTGGCACGCGATTCACCATGCAGGCGGATTTCTACCCGGCCGTCTGCGCGCGTTACGGGGTCGACGTCGTCGTGCCCGACGAAACGGAGCGCGCGTGGATCCACGCCCGGTACGTCGAGGAGCTGCTCAAAGGCGACTTTCGGGACGCAACACGCGACGAGCTCATTGCGCTGGTTCGCCGGGTGCGCGATCGCACCCACGCCGACGGAATCATCCTCGGCGGCACCGAGCTGCCCTTGCTGTTGCGAGCGCCGACCATCGCCGACCTTCCCGTACTCGACACCACCGAGTTGCACGTGGCGGCAATCGTGAGTCGATTGCTCGAGCGGGAGTAGTCAGCCACGGCGTTCACAGATGGCGATTCGTTGCACGTCGCCGTCACATCGCAAGAAAGGCCTCGACGTTCCGAACCGCGCGCCGAAGGCCGAGCTCGATCACCTCCGGCGTCATCCCGGCGTTGTGCGGAGTGAGTACGACGTTCGGCAGCGAGAGCAACGGATCGGCGGCCGCGATCGGCTCCTCGTGAAAGACGTCGAGCGCCGCTCCCGCCATGCGCGAGTCACGCAACGCCGCGATGAGCGCCTCGCGATCGACCAGCGCGGCGCGCGCGGTGTTGACGAGGAACGCGGTCGGCTTCATCAGTGCGAGACGCGCACCGTCGATGTAGCCCTCGGTCTTCTCGCTGAGGCGGAGGTGCAGCGACACCACGTCTGATTCGCGCAGCAGCTGGTCGATCGGCACGTGCTTCGCGCCGACGGCCGCCGAGCGTCCCGCGTCGTCGCCGAGCGTCGACGCCAGCAGCCGCATACCGAACGGCTTCGCGAGCTCGGCGACGCGTGTCCCGATCGCGCCCAGCCCGACGACGCCCAGCGTCTTGCCCTCGAGTTGCGTGAGCATGCCGCGCGGCCACTGGCCGGCGCGCACGGCATGGTCCAGAGCGGGAATTCGCCGCGTGATCGCCAGCATGAGCGCCATCGTGTGCTCGGCCACCGCGTTCGCGTTCACGCCCGGAGTGCTCACCACCGACACGCCGCGAGCGTTCGCGGCGACGTGATCGATGTGGTCAGTGCCCGTTCCCCACACCGATATGAGTCTCAACTTCGGCGCCGCGGCAATCACCTCCGCCGTGAAGCGCGCGTGAGCGCGGATGTTCACCACGACGTCGGCGTCGCGAATGCGCCGGATCAGCTCAGCTTCGCGATCGGCGCCGCGCTCAGTGTAAATGGCGACGTCGCCCAACTCGCGAAGCGCGAGCTCGGCGGCGGTGCCGGCGAGAGCCGGCGGAAAGTCGTCGGGGACGACGATGCGGATTGTCACAACGGAGAAAGATGGCCGGCACTGCCGACCGAGAGCTACCGGATCTCGAAGTAGAGGTCGAGCCGCCACTGTGTGCCGGGCGAGATCGCGCGTGCGACGTCGAGACGGATCAGGCCATCGAGCGTCGAGGCGCCAATGCCGGCCGACGACAACGGGTGCGCACTCGCGAATTGATCGCGATCGCCGGCCCATCCGAGATCGCCAAAGACGACTTGCCGAAAGAGCGGGTGCCCGGACGCGATCTGAGCGCGGCCGAACCAGAACGCGTCCCCGGCCGCGGAGCCCACACGATACGCGTGCACGGTGTACGGGCCGCCGAGGTACCAGAAACGCTGCACGGGCATTTCGCCGAGCGAGGATCCCGCCGCGCCGGTGAGGGTCAGCTGCTTGTCGCCGCCGAACCCATGGGCGATGGTCAGCTCCGTCATTCCGCGCGCGTAGGTGTCGCGCCAGCGCGCAGCCTCGATGCGCGTGTTGCCGCTGACGACGAGTCCGCGCGGATCCAAGCCCCACGAGTACGCCACGCCGCCCGCGACGCCCGCCACGAAGCCTTCGTTCGCGACGATGTTGGTGTCGAATGGCGCGGCCTTGGAAACGTTGGCGAGCGAGCGCTGCGTCGCCACCTCCGCGGTCGTCTGCCGCTCGCCGAACACGCGCCACGAGACGGTGACGCGCTCGCTCGAGCTCTTTCGCACGCCGGTCAACTCGGCGCCGACCGTTCGAAAGTAGATGCCGTCGTCGCGACCGAATGCAGCGGCGGCGATCGAGGCGCCGAGTCCGAGCGGGTTTCCCCAGTCGTTCGCGGCGTCGAGACGCCGATAGAGCGTGCCGCGGATCGACGTCGCGACGTTGCCGCGCTGCAGGTACGCCTCGGCGAGCGGTTGATGGTCGGCGAATCCAATGCGCGCGAGCCCGCCGGCCGTGTAACCCTGCCCCAACTCTCCGTCCAAGCCGATTCCCGGCGACAGCCCTTCGATCCTGTTGTAGCGGAGCATGCCGTCGTCGATGCCGTAGTGAATCTTCGGCCGCTGCGGATTCCAGTCGGCCTGTTTGTCGATCGCGAGCGCCGACTCGGCATCGCGGCGCAGCGCCTGGAAGTCGGTGTTCGGAAAGAGCTCGTCACCCGGTGAGTAGATCGACGCTGGAAGCGACGCGAGCAACTGCTCGTTCGTGCACGGCATCAGCACGCGGAAGGGAATGCCCTCGGCGACGCGCACGGCCAGCTTGTCATCGCGCGCGAGAGAGTCGGGGGAATATCTCGCCGACGAGTCGCCGGGCGGGCGACACTCGCGTGAGCCGCGCGGTGAGCTCCACCAAACCGGGCGCCGCGGTCGACCGGTGCGCGGGTCGACGTCCGGCGCCGTCTCCGTGTTGGCGCGCGGCTGTCCCGCCGGCATCGAGGTGACGGACGTATACTCGAACGTCTGCTGGATAGAGAGCGTCACACGCGCGCCGGCGGCCGATCCTTCTCCGGTCGCGATCCGAGTCGTCGGCAACCAGAATTTTCCTTCGAACAGGCCGTGATCGACGATGATCTCGCGAATCGTTCCCGTGAACGGGCCGAGGTGCCGCACCGCCCCGGTGTCCTTGGGACTCATCTCGCGCTGCATGAACGGCCATAGGTCGACGGGGACCGAGGGCCGATAGGCCGCGCGCACGAGGTTCCCCGTCGCGACGTCCACCCAGAGCGAGCCGACGATGAGGCGTGACGACGGCCGGCGCGGCTGTACGCGGATCTCGCGAAGGTGGATCACGCGAGTGTCGGGGAGCCGAATGTTGATCGAGTCACCGAGCGAGAAGCGATAGACGCTGTCCGCGCCCGCCGCGAGCGGATGCTCGATCCAGTCCTTGAACTTCGGCAAGTCGTTCGCGACTTCGGTCGTCGGCCAGAGACGGTCCCGCCCCGGATAGAACGGAAGGATCAGTGGCACTTCGCCGTCATTGTCCGGCTCGGTCTTTACCAAACCGATGAGCGGCACGACGGCGCGGGCACCGATGACTTCGCCCCATGCGCCGAGCTTGTGGTCCCACCCGAGCCGCGCCACCGATTCGTAGCGCGCCGCGAGCCGCATTGCGCCGAGGGCGCCGAGAGTCCCGAGCGATCCTCCGCGCACCGCCGCGGCAACGCCAGTCCCGGTGAGCCCGGCCGCGAGCCCGATGCTGGATGACATCCGTTGCCGTGTGATGACCTGGTACGCGGCGAGCTCGGCGTCCTGCTGTAGCCGGGCGGCGCGAGCGCGAGCGACGAGCGCGGCGACGTCGGCCGCGGGCGCACGCGGCCGCCCGCCGTCCAGCTGGAGCGTGAAGACGAGAACGAGGGACGCGATCAACAGCGCAGGTCACCGGATGGGGTGCTTCGACCTACGCGGGGCCCGGCGCAGGGGTTTCGCCGGGCCAACGCTCTTTCACGCGACGGAAACAATCCAGCAATGCTCGCGGCCTATCGTTCGCTCCGTGAACAAGGTCGCTCTTGGGAGCGCTGGTCTCGCCGTCATCGTAGTCGCCGGTCTCGCTCTGGCCCGAACCGGCGCCACGCGCTCGACGGGGCCTTCGACGAGTGGCCCCACGGTCGTTCGAGTCACGAAACGAGACATCGGCTCGCAGGTAAAAGCCACCGGTGTCATCAAGCCTCGCGTCGGCGCGGAGGTGAAGGTCGGCTCGCGAATCTCCGGCGTCGTCAAGCGACTGTACGTGCAGATCGGCGACAGCGTCACCCAGGGCCAGCTGCTCGCCGAGCTCGACGACCGCGACCTCGTCGCGTTGCGCGATCAGGCCGCCGCGAACGTCAAGCAGCTCGAGGCAGCGCTGACCTTCGCCAAGGCCGACCTCGCGCGGAAGCGCGCGCTGTTCGACGCTAAGACCCTCGCGCAGAGCGACATCGATGCGGTCGAGCGCGACGTTGGTGTGGGCGAGCAGCAGGTCGCGGCGGCCCGCGCGAGTCTCGACTACGCGGCCGCCCAGGTGGCCTACGCGCGCATCACTGCGCCAATCGCCGGCGTCGTGTCATCGGTCGCGACCGAGGAGGGCGAGACCGTCGCCGCGAGCTTCTCCGCCCCGACCTTCCTCACGCTACTCGATCCGTCGCGGCTCGAGGTCTGGGCCTACGTCGACGAGACCGACATCGGACGCATCCGTTCGGGTCAGACGGCGCGCTTCACGGTGGACACGTACGGCGACGAAGAGTTCGAGGGGCGCGTGACCGCCGTGCATCCGACCGCCGAGATACGCGACAACGTCGTGGACTACGTGACCGTCGTGCAGTTCCAGCGACCGAAGAACCGCACGCTGCGCCCCGAAATGACGACCACGGTGCGAATCGCGTTGGCGACACGCGAAAACGTCCTCGCCCTGCCGATCCGCGCGATTCGCTGGCAGGGGACGCGCGCGTTCGTCCTCGTGCGGACTCGCAAGAGCGACGGGAGCGACAGCGTCGAGCGTCGATCGGTGACGCCAGGACTCAAGGACGAGACCTACTGCGAAATCGTGAACGGCCTTCGCGAGGGCGACGAGGTCCTCGTCGGCGACGTCAACACTCAACCACAGGGTTCGCCGTGATCGAGCTCGAGCAGATCGGCAAGCGGTATCAACGTCCGGACGGCGGAACGATCGACGCGCTCATCGGCGTCTCGCTGACGATCGCGCGCGGTGAGTTCATCGCGGTGATCGGAGCATCCGGTTCCGGAAAGTCCACCCTGATGAACGTGCTTGGCTTACTCGATGAACCGACGGGCGGCCGTTATACGTTCGAGGGGCAGGAAGTCTCGCGCTCGAGCGCGGCCGACCGCGCGCGGTTTCGCAACAAACGAATCGGCTTTGTCTTTCAGGCGTTTCATCTGTTGGCGCGCACGACGGCGCTCGAGAACGTCGAGCTTCCACTCGTTTATTCGGATCGCGATTCGACCGTCGGCCTCGCCCAGCGCGCGCTCGACGCGGTGGGACTGTCCGACCGGATGTCGCACAAACCGGGAGAGCTCTCCGGCGGCCAGCAGCAGCGGGTGGCGATCGCGCGCGCGCTCGTCAACGAGCCTGACCTCATCCTCGCCGACGAGCCGACCGGCAATCTCGATCCGCAATCGGCGGGCGAAGTGTTGCGAGTCCTACAAACGCTCAGCGCGAGCGGACGCACGATCGTGCTCGTGACGCACGACCCCGCGGTCGCCGCATGGGCACAACGCGTCATTCGACTCGATGCGGGACGCGTCGTCTCGGACCAGCGCTCAGCGACACAACGCGCGCTTCAGGAGGCGCTGTGAAGAGCTCACGTCTCCTGCAGCAGAGTGTCCGATCGATGCGCCGCTACCCCCTGCGCACGTTCCTCATGATGCTCGGCAGCATCGTCGGCGTGGCGGCGCTGACCTTCGTGCTTTCAGTCGGGCGCGGCGCGCAGGAAGTCATGTTGCGAACCGTGCGGCAGATCCTCGGCGACCAAGCCATCCTGATTCAAGCCGGCGGCGGCACGATGATGGGCGGCCCGCGCGGCGGCTCGGCGCGGCTCACGCTCGACGACATGGACGCCGTCGCCCGCGAAGTTCCCGAGATCGACGCGTGGGATCCGCAGGTGCAAAAGTTCAACGCGGCGGTGAAACGTGGCGGCGCCAGCGCCACGGCGCGGGTGCTCGGCGAGTCGGAGCGATGGTCGCCGGTGTGGCAGCGCGGCGTGTCGCGCGGGCAGGACTTCGACGCGGCGGCGGTCACCGGGATGGGACGCGTCGCGCTGATCGGCGAAACCGTCGTGCACTCGCTCTTCGCGGGCGAAGATCCGATCGGAGGCGAAGTCGAGATCGGGAACGTGCCGTTCCGCGTGATCGGCGTGCTCGATCGCTTCGGCGTCGACCTCCACGGCATGGACCGCGACAACGAGATCGTCGTCCCGGTCACGACGATGATGCGGCGCGTGAAGAACGTGGACGACATCTCCGGGGCCAAGCTCATCGTGAAAAATGCCGGTCGCGAAGAGGAGGCCGCCGAGCAGGTCCGTCGAGTGCTCCGCGCTCGTCACGGGCTCGCGGGAGACCAGGCCGACGACTTCCATATGATGACCTCCACCGAGATTCACAGGATGGAGTCAAAGATCGAGCGCGTGCTGTTGCTCTACGTACCGCTCGTCGGCGCCGTCGCGCTCGTCGTCGGTGGAATCGTCGCCGCGGTGATCATGCTCGCGTCGGTCAGCGAGCGGGTCGCCGAAATCGGGTTGCGCACCGCGGTCGGCGCGGGGCCCGACGACATTCGCCGCCAGTTCATGCTCGAGACCGCGACGACCATCGTGCTCGGCGGCGCCGCCGGCATCGTGCTCGGGATCCTCGCCGTCAAGCTGGCGACTCGTCGCATGCCCATCTCGGCACCGTTCTCGTGGAGCGCGGTTCTCGTAGGCCTCGCCGCGGCCGCGATCACAGGTCTGATGGCCGGGGTAGCCCCCGCCCGCCGCGCCGCGCACCTCAATCCTGTCGATGCGCTGAGGTGACGCCGTCCTACCGATCCACCGGCCCCCCGGCCTCCCGTCATGAAGCTTCGCCGCAACATCGGCACGTCGCTCCGTGCTCTCTTCTCCCACCGGCTCCGAACGTCGCTCGCGGTTTTGAGCGTGAGCATCGGCACAGCGGCGGTACTTGTCACGAACGCAATCGGCACCGGTGCCGACCGTGACATCCAGCGCGGCGTCGAGAGCCTTGGCGTGAACCTCATCGTCGTGCGTCCGGCGCTTGTACGGCGCACGGCAGCGCGGCGCGAGTTGAGCGGCGCCGTGAAGACACTGACGCTCGCCGACTACGACGCGATCGCGGAGTTGCCGGACATCGCCAGCGTGGCGCCGGGCATCGACGGCGCGGTGAAAGTAAAGTCCGGCACGCGTACCGTGCCGACGCAATTGCTCGGCACCACACCCGAGTTCTTCGACGTGCGCCGTTTTGGTCTGCGCAGCGGACGGCTCTTCGACGAGGACGACGATCGCGCCGCGCGGCGGGTCGTCGTGCTCGGCGCCCGCGTCGCCGACCAACTCGCCGATCCAGACATCGTCGGCAAGCAGGTTCGGCTCCGCGGCATTCCCTTCGACGTCGTCGGCGTGCTCGCGCCCAAGGGCGTGCTTGCCGACGGAGACGAAGACGACCAGGTCATCGTGCCGACGCGAACCGCGCTGAGACGTCTGCTCAACGTCGCCTGGCTGAGCGCCGTGTACGTGAGCGCGTCCGATCCGAACGCCGTCGGCACGACCGAAGCCGCGATTGACGGACTGCTCGCGCGCCGACACCCACCCCGCCAATCGATGCAGGCCGCGTTCGAGATTCAGGACGCGTCGCGCTTCTTCACGCTTCAGCGCCGGACGACCGACGCGCTCTCGAACCTCACGACCGTTCTTGCCGGTGTCGCACTCGGCGTCGGGGGTACGGGGATCATGGCATTGATGCTGCTCACGGTGCGCGAGCGCACGAGCGAGATAGGGCTCCGGGTGGCGGTCGGCGCAACGCCGCGAGACATTGTCATCCAGTTTCTACTGGAGTCTTCGATTCTCGCTCTGAGTGGCTGGACCGTGGGCGCGATGCTCGGTGGCGCGGGGGCGCTCGCGATCAGGCTCGCGTTGGGTTGGCCCGTCGCCGTTCCCACGTCAGCGCTCGTGTCGTCGTTCGGCGTCGGCCTCGTGATCGGCCTCGGGTTCGGCGCCGTTCCCGCGCGCCGCGCGTCGCTCGTGCAGCCGGCACGCGCGCTGGTGGCGGCGTGACGTCATCGCGCGTCCTGCTCATCGACGATGACGATCGGCTCAACGCCCTGCTCACCGAGTACCTCGGCAAGTTCGGCTACTCGGTACGCGCGGCGACGCGGCCGAGCGCGGGGCTTCGCGCGCTCAAAGCCGATCCGCCCGATCTCGTGATCCTCGACGTGATGCTTCCGGAGATGGACGGACTCGCCGTTTGCCGGAAGATTCGCGAATCGAGCCGAGTGCCGGTCATCATGCTCACGGCGCGCGGCGACGTCAGCGATCGCATCGTCGGCCTCGAGTTGGGCGCGGACGACTACCTCCCGAAACCGTTCGAGCCGCGCGAGCTGGTCGCGCGGATGCAGGCGGTCCTGCGACGTCGCGGCGACGACGAAGCCGACGCCGTGCGCGCCGGCCTGGTCGAACTGAATTGGACGACGCGTGTCGCGCGTTTGCGCGGACAGGAGCTCGTGCTCACGACCGCGGAGTTCGAGCTGCTCGGTTTCCTCGTGCGCAACCACGGAAAGGTTCTCTCGCGCGAGCGCATCATCGAGGGGACGCACGACATCAACTGGGCGGCGTACGACCGGTCCATCGACGTCCTCGTCAGTCGTCTGCGGCAGAAGCTCGGCGACGACCCCAAACGGCCGAGCTTCATCCGCACGGTGCGCGGTGTCGGATACAGCTTCGTTGGAGCCGGCGAGTGAACACCCCGAACGTTGGGGGGGGGATGCGTCAGCGATCGTCGGTGTTCGGCAAGCTGGCGGCGATCATGCTCGCGATGGCGCTGGCCCTCATGCTCATCACGACCGGCTTCTTCATCGCCCTCGTCCAGCCGACGCTCCACAAGCAGATGAGTCCCATCACCGCGCACGCGTGGCTGCTCGTTCTTTCATTGCTCGTTATGTCGGGGGTCGTGCTCACGACCCAGGCGGTGCTGACCAAGCTTTTGCGGCCGCTCCGCGTGCTGAACGAGGGTGTCACGCGCCTCGGCGAGGGCGACCTCGCAGTGAGCGTCCCGCGCACGACGACCGACGAATTCGGCACGCTCACCGACGCGTTCAACCGGATGGCCGGCCGAGTGCGCGAGATGATCACCGCACGCGACCGACTGCTCGTCGACGTGAGTCACGAGCTGCGGTCGCCGCTCACGCGCATGAAGGTCGCGCTCGAGCTGATGCCCGACGACGTGCAGCGCGCGCGACTCTCGAGCGACGTGGCCGAGATGGAACGGATGATCAGCGGACTGCTCGAGCTGGAGCGGTTGCGCGCCGGGCGCGGCGTGACGCTCGTGCGGCAGGACGTCGTGCCGATCGTGCGCGACATCGTCACGAGCTACGAGGACCGTCCGCCGGGCGCGCGGTTCACCACCACCGGCGCGCGCGAGGTTTTCATCGAGATCGACGCCGAGCAGCTCAAAACGGTGATGCGGAACCTGCTCGACAACGCGGTGAAGTACTCGCTCCCCGACAGCAAGGCGATCGCCGTGACGGTCGAGACGCGCGAGGACGGAGCGCGCATTCGCGTCGCCGACGACGGCGTCGGAATTCCGCGCGAAGACTCGGAACGCATCTTCGAACCCTTCTTCCGCGTGGACCGATCACGGTCGAAGGAGAGCGGCGGCTACGGATTGGGGCTGAGCATCTGCAAGCGCGTGATGGAGGCGCACGGCGGCGCGGTCGCGTTCGAGCCGGGGAGCGGGCGGGGAGCGACTTTTGTGCTGGGTTTCCCGAACGGAGTTGACACCAGCGTTCCCTAAATGCTTATTCGATCGAGGTAGCACGGCGCGATGAGGCGCCGGAACGTCGAGCGACTGTCTCGCTCCGTCCCCACCGCACTTCCAATGCATCGTTTGTTTCTCGCGGCCTGCGTGACCGCCCCGCTCGTTCTGCCACGAGCCACCGGCGCGCAAGCGAGCTCCGATCTCATTCCGCGCGACGTTGTCCTCGCCATTCTGCGCAACGCGGGAAACCAGCTTCAGGGCGGCGAGCCGGCGATCCTGCTCGGCGATCGCCTGCCGGACAACCTGGTCAACAAGGTCACGCTTCCCCGCGGCGCGCACGTCATGGCGACCCTCGAGTCGTGGTCCTCGACCGACGTCATCGGCACCACGTCCGCGCCCCCCGATTCGATCCGAGCGTGGTTCACCGACGAGTTCACCCGCCGCGGATACGAGCCGCAGGATTATCCGGGGCATCGAGAGCCGTTCCGGCCGGCCCAGGGCAGCGTGTCGGGCGGATTCTGTGGAGCGGGGACGTTCTTCACCTTGTCGGCGCAGCAACGCCAGCCGGGGCGCACGGAGTTCGTCCTTCGCGCGCGCCAGCAGCCGACCTGCACTCCGCAACAAGCGTACGGGTTCAACTCGACCGGATCGACGTGGTCGTCGGGCGGTTTCAACCCGCCCGCGCTGCCGCTGCTCGTGAATCCCAAGAACTCGGAGATCGCTCAACGCTGCGATCCTCGTGTCGGAGGAAACGGGAGCTCCAGCTCGACCCAGATCGGACTCGCGACGATCGCGACTCCCGATCAACTCACCGCGCATTACGCCAAACAGCTCGACAGCGCGGGATGGAAACGCGAGTCGCTCGCGCCGGGCGTCGTCACCACGTGGATTCGACGCGATTCGGCGGGACGTGACGTGCGCGTGCAGCTCACCGCGATGTCGAATCCCGCCACCCCCGATTGCCGCTGGCTCACCATGACCAGCCAGAGCGCCCACCCGTGACGCGACATTCACGTCTCTCAATCATCGCGGTCGCCGCTCTCGCCACGGCGACCGCCGCGGCGACCGCCGCGGCGCCGCGGAACCTCCGCGCCCAAGTGCGCCGCCTGACCGACGTACCGACCGATTCCGTGCCGAAGGCGCTGGTCGAAGCGGTAATCGATCCCATCGGAGCGATGCGCATGATGAGCGGCGGCGCTCGTCCGCGGTTGTTGATCGGCACGCTGCCGTCCGGACTCGCGCAACGGCTTTGGATTCCGCCAGGGTCGACCGTACTCGGCGGAATCGAATCGAGCGGCTTCGGCATCGCGATCATCCACTCGGCGATGTCGGAAGATTCGCTCAACGCAGGCTACGCCCGCGAAGAGCCGCGAATGGGCTGGACGCTCCCGCCCGCGCGCACGTCCGCGGCACCGGCGATGGGATTCGTGCAGGCGCCGACCACGCTGGCGGTCGTCAACGGCGTGGTGGAGGGAGGCTTGTTTTGCTCCGGCGGCACCACCCTCTCGATCTCCGTCTCGCCGCTCGACCCGCTGACGCGAGAGATTCGCGCAACGGCGATGAACACGTCGGACATGCGCTGCCAGACGCCCGCCTCAGCGCCGCGCACCGTGATTCCCGGCCGGCCCAACTATCCGACCCTGGTCAACCCAGCCGGCAGCGGCCCTGGTTACGTGCCCTGCGCGAGTTGGAACTCGATGGGCGGAGGCGGAACGACGAGGCTGCAGACCAACATGAGCGCGGATGACGTGTTGCAGCACTACGGAAAGCAGCTCGCCGACTCCGGCTGGACTCCCGGCCCGGATCAGAGCGTATCGCGCAGTTGGTCACGTCGAGACAGCACCGGGACCCTGACGCAGCTCACGCTCACGACGCGGCTCGCGCCGTCGACCCCGGGCTGCGTCGAAGTACAGATGGACGTGCGGAGCCGCCGCCCGTGACGCTGGCCGCTACGAAGCGGTGAGATGACCGCCTCGCTCCGTTTCTCTCGTTCTCATGGTTGTGAGTCGCGTCGGCCGGACTCCCTGACCGAATTCCGCGGCGAATAGAGCTCGGGGCGAAGCGGCCCCAGGAGCGGGCGTCGTTCCTGGCACACTTTGATTCATGGCCGGGGCTCGACAGGACGCTCGTTAAAGACCTATGTTGGTCGTCCCCTGAACGATTTCCGGGCGTGTCATGAGCACCGCATCGGTTTCATCCGCCCCCCCCGACAGCCAGCTCCCGCAAGACCGGCTCTCGCGACAGCTCGGCGTCGTGAGCCTGACCGCGCTGCTCGTCGGCCTCGCGATCGGCAGCGGAATCTTTCGCGTTCCGAGCACGGTCGCCGCGCAAATCGGATCGGTCGGCGGCGTCGCGATCATTTGGGTCGCGGGCGCTTTGGTTGCACTCGCCGGTGCGCTCCCGATCGTCGCCGTCACCACCGCGCTACCCCGTTCCGGCGGCACGTACGTGTTTCTGCGCGAAGCGTACAGCCCGCTCGTCGGATTCCTGTACGGCTGGGTGAAGATGTTCGTCACCGGGCCGGCGGCGCTCGCCGCGCTGGCGCTGATCTTCGCCGAGTACACGAAGTCGTTCGCGACGCTGACGGACGGGCAGGTGCACCTCATCGCCGGCGGCCTCATCATCGCGCTGACGCTGGCGAACGCCGGGTCGGTTCGCTGGGGCGTCGCGCTCCAAACCGCATCGACGGCGGCGAAGGTGATCGCCCTCGCGCTGCTCGCCGTGCTCATCTTCGCGTTGGGCGATTCCGCGCACGGCGCGTTCGCGCATCCGGTGGCGTGGAGCGGCGTCACGATGTCGAGCTTCTTCACGGCGCTCATCGCCGTGCTCTTCACGTACACCGGCTGGATGGAGTTCACGTACGTCGCGGGCGAAGTGAAGGATCCCGTGCGCACGTATCCGCGGGCACTGTTCATCGGCATGGCGATCATCGTGCCGATCTACTTGATCATCAACACGGCGTATCTGTACACGTTGCCCTTGCCCGTCATGGCGAAGTCGTCGCTCGTCGCCGCGACGGCGGCGAGCGGTCCGCTGGGCTCGCGCGGCGCGGCGTTCGTTTCGGCGCTCGTGATGCTGTCGACCTTCGGCGCCCTGAACGGCTCGGTCATGGCGAGCCCGCGCGTCTGGTACGCGATGGCCAACGACGGCATCCTGATTCGCATGATCGGCGCCGTGCACCCGCGCCGTCACACGCCGTACGTTGCGCTCTTGCTCAACATGAGCCTCGGCCTCGTCGCCGTGTTCACGCACACGTTCGAGCAGCTCACGCGCACCTTCGTGCTCGGTCGCTGGCCATTCATCACGCTCGCCGTCGCGACGGTGTTCTTGGTGCCGAGGCGGCGGCCGGAGCTTGCCGCGCTCTGCCGGAGTTGGGGCTACCCCTGGGTGCCGGCGGCGTTCGTGCTGTTCTCGCTCGCGATGCTCACCAATGAGCTGTTGCGCCGGCCCGCCGACTTGCTGCCGAGCCTCGTGATTGTCGCGGTAGGAGTCGTGGTGTATTACGGCTCGCGTGCCGTCACCGCCTGGCGTACCACCGCACGGAGCCCGGCGCACGGCGCGGCGCGTCCGTGATCCATTTCGTCGTCACCGACAAAGGCAGCTGGTCGATCCGCGCGTACCTCGCCGACGATGGCGACGGGAGCGCGCTCGCCGACCGCATGCGCGTGGTGCTGTACAGATCGGTGGCGCACATGCAGCGGCTTCCGCTCGGCACGTGGGTGTTCACGGAGCTCGACCAGCTCGACGCGCCGCGCCGCGAGCTGGCGACGCTCGTCGCCGAGCGACTCGAGGCGCAGGGCTCGCGGGTTCGAATCCTCAACGATCCGCGGCAGGTTCTTCTTCGCGCCGATCTTCTGCGCACTGCGCACGAGGCGGGCGTGAACGAGCATCGCGTGTTTCCCGCGACGGAGACGCCGTCCGAGGTTCGCTATCCGGTGTTCGTGCGATTCGCGAACCAGCACATCGGCAATCTCACTCCGCTCCTCGACTCGCCCAAATCGCTCGCCGACGGGCTCGGGGCCTTGGTGGCCGACGGCCTGTCACAACGAGAGCTGCTCGTCGTCGAGTTCGCCGACACGAGGGACGAGTATGGCATCTATAGGAAGTACTCGGCGTACAATGTCGGCGGGAGCATCATCCCGAAGGCGCTCGAGCAGAGTCGAGATTGGATGGTCAAATGGGAGCACCGCGTCTTCGATCGCCAGCGCGCCGACGAGGAGCTCGCCTACTGCGAGACCAACCCGCACGAGGAATGGATCCGCGAGATGTTCCGTCTCGCGCGCATCGACTACGGCCGCATCGACTACGGTGTGCTGCGCGGCAAGCCGCAGCTATGGGAGATCAATACCAACCCGACGATCGGCCGCGGCCCGAATCCGAACAAGGTGAGGAAGCCCGAGGTCGTCGAGTACAAGCGGATGATCGCCGCCGCGCGCGCCGGATTTTACGAGCAGTTTCGCGATGCGTGGGCGGCGATCGACACACCGTCCGATGGCGCGATCGACGCGAAGACTCCAACGGCGCTCATTCGCACGATCGACCGCACCGAGAAACGGCGCAAGCGGACGGAGCGCGTGGAGTCGCTGCTCAACGTCGTCGCTCGTCAGAGTTGGCTGCGGCCGATGACGCGGGCGGTGAAGAACGCGCTGGCGCCGATTCTCGGGGGCCGAGAGCGAGCTTTACGGTAGCGTGAGTTCGGCCCGCACCGGGTAGCTGCCCGCCGAAATCCAGTCGATGCGCCATACCCGTGCCGCCTGAAACCACCCCTCAGCAAGTGGTGGGCGCGCGCGGCCTGGAAACGCTTCTCGTGTGTCGAGGCTCAAATCGGTCGTATACGCCTCGTCGCCCGGGAGCACGAGCGACGTCGACCCCGTGCTGACACCGTGAGCCTCCAACGGAAGCGCCTCGTGCCGAGCGTCGTTCACCAGGGCGTACGTGAGAACTCGGCTTCCACTCCGGTTCTGCAGGTAGAAATCACTCGCGGAGTGCGGAAGCTCTATCTCGTGGACCGTCAGCTGAGCGATTCCGGAATCCTCGCGCCACGAACCAAGCGAAATGCGGCGTCCGGGCGTTGCAAGGCGAGCGCCGACAGTCGTCGGCAGAATTCCCGCGACCCGAGGCATCGCGGCAAGAATGCGTCCGTGGATCGTGATCCTCTTGACGCCCTTGGCAACGAGCGGTTTCTGCCATTCCTGCGGTACGAGAACGATGGACGGCGCGTCGGTCGAGTCGCGATTGGGTGACAGCCACACAGCGCCGCCCAGCGACCGAGGACGCGTCGCGCCAAGCTCGGCGACCTCCTGCCCCTGAATTTGAGTCTTGTCGCCGTCGGCCAGCTCGAGATCAGCGTAGTCGAGACGGAACGTGATGCGCTCGTCGGGCCGCGCCGGCGTCGCGCGTACGGTGAGCTGTATCTGGCCCGGCCGGATCTGGTTTTGTGCCGACAGCGACAGTGTTATGGCATTCTCACGCGGCGCGCCCTCCACGACGGGTGGCGTCGGCGGAGACGAATCGGTATTCAGCGCGGCGACCACCCCGCACGCGACGAACAACGTGCCCGCGGCGATCGTGCGCCATCCCTGGTCGCGCCTCGCGTAGAGCCAGATGGGCAACGCGATACAGCCGAGGGTTCCAATCCAGGTGATCACCTGATCGAGCGAGATCCCTCGCGATGCGCTCCCGGCGTCGAACGAAACGCTGTTTCGCATGAACAGCATGGCCCATATATCCGACCCGATCCCGAACGCGATCGGAATGCCCACCAAGGCGACGACGAACGTTTTCAAGTCTTTCGTCATCGACGCGAGCGCCAGACCGAAGAGGAGCCACCGTCCGTATTCGAGGATCGACGTGGACAGGTGACGTGCGAGCGCCGTCCCGTGCACATCGAACGACGCAACGGTGATCGCCTGCGCGGCCAGCGGGACTCCGCCGACGACGATCGCGAGCACGAGAACCTTCGCGAGCAGCACCGCCGCCGGCGCGAGTGGGCGCGTCGTCCAAAATGCATCCGCGCGTATCGGCGAGTCGCTCTGCACCAGGATCGCCACGACGAGCAGCGCCGTCAGCACGACGAGGAACATCGACATTCCGAATACGCCCGCAGCGGCCCACTTGCCCGCAACGCGCACCCCGGCGGCCGCGACCACCGCGATGAACACGACGAATGGCCAACGAGATTCGCGGAGATCCTTCCGGGCAACGTGCAGCACCTGCGCGATTGCGGTCATGCTGAGATCCTCATGGTCCGCCCCTCCGCCGTCGCGCCGCTGTCGGCGACGGCGACGAATACCTCGCGGAGCGTCGCCGCGCGCACTTCGACGTGCGCGGCCGGGAAGCGCTCCGACAACTCGCTCTGCAATGCTCCGTCGTTCGCGGCCTCGGTGACGAAGCCAAAGCGGTTGCCTCCCCGCTCGAATGACATCCAGCCTGATTCCTGCCGGCCAATTGGCCAAGGCTCGCTCGCCGTCACTTCGACCCGCTTGAAGCGCGCATGCACGTCGTCCATTGACGCGCTGAGTCGCATCCTCCCTTCGGCCAGAATGCCGACGTGGTCGGCCAGCATTTCCAGCTCTCCGATGTCGTGCGACGACACCAACACGGTCCATCCCTCCGTCCCGGCCGACTCGAGCAGCCCGCGCACGAGCTCGTCCTTCACGATCGCGTCCATGCCGCTGAACGGCTCATCCATCAACAAGACCTTCGGACGCGGCGCGAGGGCGCAGAACAGCGCCGCTTTCATGCGTTCGCCTCGTGAGAAAGTTCGAATCGGCCGGTTCATGGGAAGCTGAAAGCGCTCGCGCAACCTCGCGGCGAGCGACGCGTCCCACGTCGGGTACAACGGAGCGACGTACGCCTCGAGCTGGTCCACCCGCATCCACGAGGGGAGCCGTTGCACCTCGTTCACGTACGCGACCGATGAGCGCTCGCGGTATGTGAGCGCGGAGGATTCCACCCCCAGCACACCGGCCCGTCCGCGCGTCGGACGCCGAAGGCCGGCGAGGATCTGCATCAGCGTGGTCTTTCCCGCGCCGTTCGGTCCGAGCAGGGCGAACAACGAGCCTTCGGGAATCGAGAGATCGACACCGTGCAATGCCTCGGTGCCCCTGCCGTAGCGATAGGTGAGTCCGACGGCGTTCACGGCTGCTTGCATCGTTTTCTCCATTAGTCGCCTCCACTCCGGCCGCCCCGCCCCCCGGTTTGGCGGCGATCCGACTCGTGATCATCGCCGAAGAGCGCGTCCCAGCGCGCGTCGACGGCATCGAGGACATCCTTGCGCGACGCGCCGAGCCGCTTGGCTTCGACGATCAGCTCCTCGACCTCACTCGAGAAAAGCGCTCGGCGATCCGCGGCGTTTCCGCGCGGGACTGCCGCGACGACGGTGCCGATGCCGGGACGCACCTCGAGCAGGCCTGCGCGAACGAGCTCGGCGACGATCTTCTGCGCCGTGTTCGGGTTGATCTTGAGCGCCTGGCTCAGCTCCCGCACCGACGGGAACGCGGCGCCCATGGCGAGATCGCCGGAGACGATCGCCCGCGTCGCGGCGTACACGACCTGGCGGTACGGCGACTCGCCGGGCTTGAGGGTGATGGAGAACGGGAGCACGATGGTGTACTATGCGACCTAGTACACCTAATTGTCAATGCCCCCGCCTAGGTTCATGCGACCGTCATGGTCGGCGCGGGCCCTCCATGCTTCCCCCGCCCTGCTGGAGACGCATGCGCGCGACCTTTCCGTTTTCACTGATGAATGTGACGCGCAGCGACGGATCGAACGCGGCCCCGAACACCCAGTTGCCGGCGTAGATGAGCGGGAACTTCCCCTGCCCCTCCCCTTCGGCCTGCGTCATCACTTGCCCGTTCTCGACCATGATGTGCACGACGAATTTCCCGCCGGCGCTCGGCGCGAGATCGTAGGTCCCCGACACCTTGTCGCGAACCGAATCCGGCAGCGCGACGGCGACAACCGGTATGGGCGTCGCGACCAGCGGCAGGCCGAACACGGCGCGGGAGATGTTGAGGCCGAGCGCATCCGGCCCGGCGTCGGCGTTGCTGAACACGACGACGTTCACGCTGTCATCGGGGAAGAAGGAGCTCGCCGTCGTGAATCCGTTGATGCCGCCGCTGTGTCCGATCAGGCGGTGCCCGTTGAGCTTTCCGGCGGCGAGCCCGAAGCCATAGGTCAGCGGCCGGCCGTTGTTGAGCGTGTCGGGCGTGGTCATGAGCGCGAACGAGCGCGCGTTGACGACACGGCCGCCTTGAAGCGCGCGCTGCCACTTCACGAGATCGCGCACCGTCGAGCAGAGCGCTCCCGCGCCGTGCGGGTGCGTCATGTCGAGATACTCGGCGGGCTTCGCCGTCCCCGACTCGGCCGAATAGCCGTCGGCGAATGTCGGGTCGCTCGGACGCGACGGACAATAGCTGGTCTGCGTGAGGCCAAGCGGCTTGAAGAGATCGTGCTCCAAGTAATTCGCGTACGTCTCGCCCGTGACCTTCTCGATGATCATGCCGAGGAGAACATACCCGGTGTTGCTGTAGCTCCACTTGTCGCCCGGCTTGAAATCGAGCGAATCGTGATCGACCAAGGCGACGATTTGTCGCGGCGAGAGCGACTGGCTCCACGTCTTTCGCCACGACGGTTCGGCCGTGTAGTTGTGGATTCCGGACGTGTGGTTGAGGAGCCGACGAATGGTGATGGTCTGTCCGTGCGTCGGCACGTCGGGCAGATACTTCGTGATCGGGTCGTCGATCGAGAGCTTTCCCTGCTGGGCGAGCCGCATGATCTCCGAGGACGTGAACTGCTTGGTGATCGACCCGATGCGATAGACCGTCGACGCGGTTGCCCGACGATGGTGCTCGACGCTGGCATCGCCGTAGCCCTTCATGACGAGCGTGTCGGAGCCGCGAAGCACGGCGACGGAGATCGCCGGCGTGTGAGTGCGGGCGAGGTAGTCGGCGGCGAGCGAGTCGACGCGCTTCGCGATTTCATCCTTCGACGGCTGCTGCGCTTCGGCCAATGCACCAGCGAGCGTGACTGCGATCACTGAGTAGACGAATCGTCGAAGCACCGGCGTCTCTCCGTTGTGGGATGTCGAGAAGTTGCCGAGTTGTGTCCGGTTTGTCGATCGGCTCGCGTATCCGCTCCAGACGGCGCGCCGACAGCGGCGGAGTTCCGCCGCACCGATCCGCGCGCCCGGAGTCTCGAGAGCTTGACGCCCGCGCACGTGCCGAGCGGGTTGACGCCGCCGGGCGCGCCGGTGCTCGGAGTGCCGCCGATCGAGCCGCTCGCGTCGAGGTAAAAGGCTGATTCCTGGGTGGTGAGAGTGGAACCCGCCGCCCCGTTTGCTCTGCCGGGGCGAATCGACCACAATGTTGGCTATGCGCACACTCGTCACTGCTCCACTCCTCGCCGCACTCATCGCCCCGCCGGCGGCGGCCCAAGCTCCTGCCGGCTGGAATGATTTCAAGAAAGTCTTTCAGTCCTACGTCGACAGCGACAAGGTCGTCGGCGCGAGCGTGGTCGTATTGAAGGCCGGCAGGGAGACCGGGCGTTACGACACCGGGTTCGCGGACCGAGCCGCCGGGGTGCGCGTCGACTCGCAGACGATCTACCATTGGGGCTCGATCACCAAGAGCCTCACCGGCATCTCGATCATGCAGCTCCGCGACCGTGGCAAGCTCTCGCTCGACGACAAGATCGTGCGTTGGGTGCCCGAGCTGCGCGCGGTGCACGACCCGTACGGCATGATGGACAGCATCACCATCCGCATGCTGCTGTCACACACCGCCGGATTCCAAGGTCCGACGTGGCCCTATGGCAACGACCAGCCGTGGGAGCCGTTCGAGCCGACGACGTGGAACCAGCTCGTCGCGATGATGCCGTATCAGACGCTGCAGTTCAAACCCGGCTCCCGGTACGGCTACTCGAATCCCGGTTTCATCTATCTGGCGCGCGTGATCGAGCAGATCACCGGCGACCCGTGGGACGCGTACGTTCAAAAGAACATCTTCGCGCCGCTCGAAATGAACCGGAGCTATTTCCGCGGCACGCCCTACTTCCTCGCCGCGCACCGGTCGCACAACTACTACGTCGGCCGCGACTCGGCGACGCGTGTCGTCGGCACGAGCGATAACGGGGCCGACTTCGATCCCGGGATCACGTCGCCGAACGGCGCCTGGAACGCGCCAGTGAGTGAGCTCGTGAAGTACGTCGCGTTTCTCACCAACGCCCTCGTTCCCGGCGTGACGCGCGAGCGTTACGACGTCGTGCTGTCGCGCGCGAGCCTCGAGGAGATGTGGAAGCCCGGACTGCCGATGTCGCAGGGGTACGAGTCAAACCCCAGCGAGTGGATGGGACTCTCCTTCTTCGTCCTCGACCGTGGCGGCCAGCGCATCCTCGGTCATACCGGGAGCCAGGCGGGCTTTCGATCGTTCTACTACTTCGACCCGAAGACGCAGGTGGGCATCGTCGCCGTGTTCAACACCACGAACCGCGCGGCGCCGGCGATGACACTCCAGCGTCAGATGAACGAGGCGGCTCTCTCGCTCCTCAAGCCCTGAGGCTGGACGCTCGGGCAAGCGAAGCGGCCGCTCAGTCATGCCCACGTGCGTCGGCCTTACCTAGGATTCGCCATCGGCGCGGAGCACGGTGCTCCGTGCGGCCCAATTCAGCGAGGACTCCCATGGCGTTGTTCATCGACATTCACAATCACGTTCCCGGGCTGACCGCCGACGCGGTCGCCGGTGCCCACAAGGTCGATCTCGACACGCAGGCGAAGCACGGCGTGAAATACCTCCAGTACTGGTACAACGAAAAGACGGGACAGGTGTTCTGTCTGGTCGAGGCGCCTGACAAGGAATCGGCGATCGCCGTACATCGCGATGGTCACGGGCTGGTCGCCGACGAGATCTTCGAGGTCGTCGAGGGGCACTAGCACGCGACCCGCGCGCGGCGAGCGTGCGCGATCGGTCTTCACTAGTCGGATCTCAGCGCCTCGATCGGATTCACCCGCTTCGCCCGAACCGCCGGGATCGCGCTCGCCAGCACGGACACGGCGAGCAACGTCGTCGCGCCGCCGACGAGAACGCCGGCGTCGCGCGGCGACGTGTCGAAGAGCAGCGGCGCAATGAATCGGCCGGCCCAGAGCGCAATCACCAAGCCGATGGCGACGCCGGCCGCCGCCATGCCCACGCTGTTCCGCAGAACGAGAAGGACGATCGATCTGCCCTGCGCGCCAAGCGCGAGCCGTACGCCGATCTCGCGCGTGCGCTGCGCGACGAGGTAGCTCATGACGCTGTACAGCCCGACCGCGGCGACGATGAGCGCGAGCACCCCCATCATCGCGAACACCGCGGCGCCGAGCTTCCATGGGCGCATTTGCGGATCGATCGCGCTCTGCATCGTGGTGGCGTTCACGAACGAGATCGACGGGTCGATCGAGAGGAAGAGCGCGCGCACGGTGCGAGTCACATCGGACTCGCGGCCCGGCGTTGGCCGCACGAGCAACGCGGTGCCACCCATGCCGCGCTCTTGCCCGAACGGCACGTAGTAGTTGAGTGCGGGGAACTCCTTGAGACCCCACTCGTGCGCGTCGGCCACGACGCCGACGATCCGCGAGCACGTCGTCAGGCTGTCTTTGCTGTTGCTCCAGTAGAGGCATTCGCCGACGACGCGGTCTCGATGCCAGAACGTTCGCGCCATCGCTCGGCTCACGATCGCCACCGGTTCGCTTCCGTCGCGGTCATTCGCCGTGAACGTGCGCCCCTCGAGCAGGCGTGTGCCGACGGTCTCGAAGTATCTCGGCGCGACCGCGCTGATGTTCGGTCCGGGCGCCTTGAACTCTGGAATGGAATCCCATCCTGGAATGCGCAGGGATTGTCCGAACGAGCTCTGAAAGGGAAGGCCGACGGACAGGCTTGCGTCTTCCACATCAGTGAGTTTGCGCGCGCGCCGCATCGCCTCGGTGTAGACCGATCGCCGGCGCTCGACTTCACCGGCGGCCTTCGGGTCGCCGATGCGAGCTGCGGTGGGATAGCGCACCTGGACGACCAGCACTCGGTCCGGCTGAAAGCCGAGGTCGATCGAACGAACATTCATCAACGAGCGAACGAACAGGCCCGCGCCGGTGAGAAGAACCAGCGATAGCGCCGCCTGCGAGATCGTGAGCGCGCTCCGCAGCCGCGACGACTGGCCTCCGCCTTCGCGTGCGCCGGCCTTGAGCGACGCCGTGAGATCCGGCCGGCTCGCGCGGAGCGCCGGGGCGAGCCCGGTCACGAGGCCAACGACGACGGCGATCGCCGCGGAAACGGCGAGCACGCGCGGATCCATCGGCGCCGACGGCCATTCTACGCCTGGAATGAGCACTCTCCGAATGAGTACGGCGGTCCACCACCCGATGGCCAGGCCGCCGACGGCTCCCAACCCGGCGAGGAGCATGCTCTCGGTGAGCAACAGGCGCGCGAGACGTCCGCTCCCCGCGCCGAGCGCGATGCGGACCGCGATCTCGCGCCGCCGCCGCAGGGCGCGCGCGAGGAGAAGATTGGCGACGTTCGAGCAGGCGATGAGAAGAACGATGGCCGTCACACCGATGAGCCAGCGTGAAATCGTCAACTCGGTGGTTTCGTGGCCGTTGCTGTCGAACGAAAGCGGCGCGACCCAGAGGTTGTAGTCTTTGCCCGACGCATCGGGTCCGGCGTACGCGGCGCGATGCGCGGCAGTCGCGTCAGCGGACGCCTGCTCCTTGCTAACCCCCGACTTGAGGCGAGCGACGATTCGCAGCCACTGCGCGTTCCACGACGTTCTCCAGCGGTCGGTGACGCCGCGGGATCGAAGCGCCATCGGGATCCAGGCGTCGACCGGCGCGAGCTGTGGGCCGGTGAACCCGTGCGGCGCAACACCCACGACGGTATAGTCCTCGTCGCCAAGCTTGACCCTGGTGCCGACGACGCCGCTGTCACGACCGAACGCGCGCGTCCAGAGCGCGTCGCCGAGCACCACGACGTGCTGGGGAGCGTCCGGTGAATCCTCCGCCGCGCCGAAGAACCGGCCGAGCTGCGGGCGCACGCCCAGCAACGGAAAAAGGTCGTACGTCGCCGCGCCGAATGGAATGGATGTGGCGTCGGTGCCGGCGCCAAACGTCGTCGAGTTGACCGAATACGCCGCCACGTTCGCGAAAGAATGGGTGTCGCGCTTGAAGGTCTCGTACGACACCCATCCCATGGAGGAGCTGGTCTCGTCGCCGTTGGGCCCGGCGTGACGCGTGCGATAGAAGCGCATCACGCGTGACGGGTCGACGATGTACGCGGGCCCGCGAATCAGCAGGCGATCCACCGCGCCGAACGTCGCGGCGTTCGCGCCGATACCGAGAGCCAGCGTGACGACGATGAAAAGCGCCATGACTTTGTCTCGCCGGAGGCCTCGCACGGCGAAGCGAAGGTCGTCGCGCAAGTCGTCGATTAGATCGCGAAGTCTCATTCGGTCCTCCCGCCGCTCGGCGGATCGTTCGAGGTCGTGAAGCGCTTGCTCGACACTGCCGCCGAGCCGGTCGATGGCCTCGGCGCGGGCGGCGTCGCCGCTCATGCCGAGCGAGATGAGCTGCTCTGTGCGCGCCTCGAGAACGGATTCGAGCTCCGCCCGCGCGTCGGCGCGTCCGAGTCGGCGCAGGTGCAGCGCCATTCGGAAGAGTCGCCGTACGCCCTCGCGGATCGGAGCGCCGATCATGGCTCAGCGGCCCGCGGTCTTGGTGGCGAGCACCGTCGCGATCGCGTCTACATGGTCCGACAGCGCGCGTCCTTCCTTGTCGAGGAAGGCGCGGCCGGCTGCCGTGAGGCGGTAGTAACGCGCCCGGCGATCGTTCTTGGTGGTCCCCCACTGCGCGGTGACCAGCCCGCGGTCTTCCATGCGATGGACCGATTGGACGAAGGCGGCGTCCGCCACGGCGAGGCGGCCCGCCGACCTCGCCTCCAGCCACGAACCGTTAGCGCTCCTGATGCACCTTGCGCCAGGCGGCCGGGCTCGAGCCCGTGGCGCGCTTGAACGCTCGGCTGAACGCGGCTTCGGACTCGTAGCCGACCCGCTCACCGATGGACGCCACCTTGCCCGACCCGCGCGCGAGTTGATCGCTGGCGAGCTGCAGACGCCACTGTGTGAGATATTGCATCGGCGGCAGCCCGACGATCTCCGTGAATCGCTCTACGAGCACGGTGCGCGACGTCCCGACCTCGCGGGCAAGATCGGGAAGGCTCCACGCGCGCTCGGGCGTTTCGTGAAGCGTTCGCAGCGCCGGTCCCACGACCGCGTCGCCGAGTCCCGCGAGCCACCCGGTGTGTTTCTCGGAAAGCGACGCGACGTGACGGCGAAGCACCTCGACGAACATGAGCTCCGCCATTCGTGTCAGCATCGACTCGCTTCCCGGTTTCGGCTCACGTGACTCGGCGAGAGCGTACTTGGGAAATTCGGCGAGCCAATCGCCGGCGCCGCCCCGCGCGATGATCTGTCGCGGCAACGCCGAGAGAAGCGGATTGAATGGGCGGAGGTCGCAGCCGAGGAATCCGCAGACGAACGTTGCCTTCTCGGCCACCACGCCTCCGCCGATGGTCACCGTATTGGGATGGCGTGCCGGCGTCGCCGAAACGGTTAGGGCAGTCGCGCCGCGGCTCTCGCGGCTCGAGAGCAGGTTCGCGTCTCCTTGGGGAAACACGATCGCGTCGCCGGCCTGCATGAGTGTTTGCTGATCCCCGGCGACGCCACCCCAGCACGCGCCGGACGTGAGGATGTGGTACGAGATGAGATGCTCGGCGGCGGGATGTATACGCGGGACGAGCTTCTTCGCCTCGACCGTGAGGACGGACCACGGGTGCGTGGCCTCCACCATATAGAAGTAGGCGCCCGTGAGGCGCACGGCACGAAGGACGTCTGAAAGGGGATCCATTCAGTTGGCTTCGGATCGGCGGGATTGTTTTGATACGACCCGGGGGGTTTTGGTGACGGGCCTTCAATGGTAGCTCGCCATCTTGTGCCCGTCACCGTCAGGCGGCTCTTTGCTCTATACGATCTTCAGTCGCGGCCGGGCGTTGGGCACCACAGACCTCGGCTTCATCTACCGTCCCCGCGGCTTCCGGTGCGGCTGGCTCCATCCGACGCCGATCGGGGAGCGCTTACTCCCCATCGCCGCGGGGGTCGCGCCGGCGATGCGCGCCGAGTATATGCTTGGTCCTGATCCCACACTACACGCGGACGTACTCGCCGCGACGGATCAAGAGGAGGCGCTCGCCCTCGAGCTGCGGCGTGAGGACGGCGTCTTGATCGAGACCACCGACGTCGGGATCATCGACACCGAATATCTGCTCTCCATCCCCGTCGACGTAGACACGGACGAAGAAGACTGGGAGCTCACACCGGAGCAGGAAGCCGAGATCGCGGAGATCAGGGCGGAGTTCGAGGCCAAAGATCTCGTCGCCGCCGCGCACAAAGAGGAAGCGACGGAGTTTCCGCGCTATCAAGTGCAGGTCCATCTGGTGGACCCGTCCGACATTCCGTAACGGCTTGCTCAGTCGTCGCGGTGGCCGATCGCTCCCGGATGGAACGCGCCGCGTAGACGGCCGTAGAGCCGCTTCGTGACGTCGCTCATCGCGACGATGCCAACGACGCGTTGCCGGTCGTCGACGACGGGCAGTCGTCGAACCCGCTCTCGATTCATCACGTCCACGACGTCGTCGACGTCGTCATCGACGTGCACGACGGCCAGGGGCGGCTGAGTCATCAGGTCCGCGATACAGCGGTCGCCTTGTCGATCCGCCGCCACGCCTCTCACGACGATGTCGCGGGCGGTCACGATGCCGACGAGGTGGCGCGTCCGCAGATCGTCGATCACGGGGAGGACGCCCACATGCCGTTCGCGCATCATCGTGGCCGCTCGGGCTACGCTCTCGTTCCGCGTCACGACGGACGGGTTTGGGCACATCACATCACGCGCTTGCATCTCAGTCCTCTCGCGCAACACCATCACGGTCGTTTGCCGGTCAAGAGTAAAGCATTGGACGCGGTCTGGCGATTGCCATCAGGGAAACGCCCGTTCGCCGAAGGATCTTCCGCAGCAATCTGTAAGCCGAATGTGTAGCTAAACTTCGTCGTCTGAAGTTGTCAGCCTCATGCAATCCAGAACCGTTCACGGCAACGTATGAACTCGAGCTTGCCACCGCTCCCGCCACGAATCGCCGGCCTCGCCGACGTCGTGAGCAATTTGGCGTGGAGCTGGAATCGCGACGCGCGGGCCCTCTTTCGGGAAATGGATGAACGGCTCTGGCGGCGGTGTCGCTACGATCCGATCCGGCTGCTGCGCGAGATTGGTCCCGCTCGCCTCGAACGCTGCGCCGCCGACTCGTCATTCGTCGACCGGTACGACCGTGTCATGGCGTGGTTCGCGTCCGAGCAATCGGCGACGGACACGTGGTTCGCCAAGAGCTATCCCATGTTCGGCGGCCGCACGACCGCGTACTTCTGCGCCGAGTTTGGTCTGCATCACTCCGTACCGATCTATTCGGGCGGCTTGGGCGTCCTCGCCGGCGATCACTGCAAGGCAGCATCCGACCTCGGTGTGCCGCTCGTCGGCGTCGGGATTCTCTATCGCGCCGGCTACTTCAATCAGCGTCTGCGGAGCGACGGTTGGCAAGAAGAGACCAACGATCATTTCGACTTGGCGACGACACCTCTCGAGAAAGTCTCTGGACCCGATGGCAATACCAATCTCGCCACTGTTCGGCTCGCCGGGCGCGACGTCCACGTCAGTGCGTGGCGGCTTCGCGTCGGGCGGATTGAGGTGTATCTGCTCGACTCGAATCTCGACGAGAACCATCCGGACGACCGACAGCTGTTGAGCCAGTTGTATTCCGGCGGCGCCGACCTGCGCGTTCGTCAGGAGTGGCTGCTCGGCGTGGCCGGAGTTCGCGTATTGCGCGCGTTGGGTATCAACCCGGCGGCGTGGCACGCCAACGAAGGACACGCCGCGTTCATGATGATCGAGCGTCTGCGCGAGGAGATGCAGAACTTGGGCGAAGGGTCGTTCGACGCCGCGGTCGCTCGAATCCGCGCGACGACGTGTTTCACGACGCACACGCCGGTGGCGGCCGGTCACGACGCGTTCGGCCGCGATCTGCTCGCCCAGTGCGTCGAGCCGGGGTCGGGACCGTTGGATCTCGACCGGGTGATGGCGCTCGGCTTCAACCCGGAGCGCGGTCAGGACGTGTTCGACGTGACGGCGTCGGCCATTCGATTGAGCGAGCGCGTGAACGCCGTTTCACGGGCCCACGAAATGGTCACTCGGCGGATCTGGGCGCCGCTGTGGCCGACGACGCCGGAAGCGGACGTTCCCATCGGGCATGTGACGAACGGGGTTCACATCTCGACGTGGATGGCCAATCCGATGATCGGTTTACTCGACAAGCATCTCGGCTCGGATTGGGGAGCGCGTACGGACCGCCCCGAAACGTGGGAACAGGTGCTCTCCGTCGACGACGCCGAGTTGTGGCACGTCCACCGGCGATTGAAGGCGGCTCTGCTTCCGTTGGCCCGCGAGGAATCACGGCGCGCGTTCGCGTCACGCCAACGCGACACTGATCAGATCATCGGATCAGGCATCCTTCTCGATCCCGACGTCTTGACGATCGGGTTCGCGCGGCGCTTCGCGACGTACAAGCGTGCGAATCTCGTCTTTCACGACGTCGAGCGGCTGATTCGAATTCTCACCGACGGCTCGCGCCCGGTCCAGCTCGTGTTCGCCGGCAAGGCGCATCCCGCCGACGTGCCCGGCAAGCAGCTGCTCGAGGAGGTCTATCGCACGACGTGCGATCCGCGATTCCAGGGAAGGATTGCGTTTTTCGAGAATTATGATATGCATATCGCACACGTGTTGGTGCAGGGCGTGGATTTGTGGCTGAACACGCCGCGCGTTCCGCTCGAAGCGGCCGGAACCAGCGGAATGAAGGCCGCGCTCAACGGCGTGCCGCAACTCAGCACGCTCGACGGATGGTGGGCCGAAGGGTACAACGGCAAGAACGGCTGGGTCATCGACACGCTGCCCAACGAACCCGACAATGACGACGCGGTGGCTCACGCCGCCGAGCACGTTTACGATTTGCTCGAACGCGAGATCGTGCCGATGTACTACGACGCGACAGGCAACAACGCCCCATCGCGGTGGATGGCGGTGATGAAGAATGCGATTTGCGCCGCCGGTGTGTATTTCACCGCCTCGCGAATGGTTACCGAATACGTGCGTGACTATTACGTCCCCGCGATGAGTTCGCCCGCGGACTAGCGTTCGTTGGTTGAGACCGGCACACCGCGGAGCCGAGCCAATTGCAGGGAGGTTTCTTTACTCCCTGTACGAATTCTCCCGACGCCGGATCGGCACAACACCACGAAGTTTGGGTAGTACGTCGTCGCATAGAGCCCGTGTTGGCGTTCTAGATGAAGTTTGAGAAAATGGTGACTGATTCCAAACACAGCGTGAGGAGCTCGGCACAGCTGGCTCCCGTGCATGCGCAGCGCCCTTGGCGGAAACCGATCGTGTCCGTGCCTCCGGCATGGCCGATCGCCGTCCATGAGGTATCGACCGTCGTCCATCTCACGGCCGAGTATTGGCCATATGCGAGAACGGGCGGGCTCGGCGAGGCGGTGGCGGGCTTGGCAATGGCGCAGTCGCGCGCCGGCCAGCGCGTCATCGTCTACGTGCCGCTCTACCGCTCGATCCGGGAACGCCACGTCGAGCTGGTACCGGTCGGCGCCGCGTTTACCGTCGAGATCGGATCGCAGCAGGAGCGAGTCGAGGTCCTGCGCGATCCGTCGACGCGCTTCGGGCCGGAAGTCCGTTTCGTCGACGCACCCTCCTACTTCGATCGGCCCGGATTGTACGGCGACGAGCAGGGCGACTACGCCGACAACGACCAACGATTCGCGCTCTTCTGTCTTGCCGCGTTGACGGACGCCGCGACCCTGGATTCGCGGGTGAGTGTGATCCACGCACACGACTGGCACGCCGCGCTGGCTCCCGTATTTCTGCGAGCCGATCCGCGCTTCTCGGAATTGGCGAGCTCGGCGTCCGCGGTCGTCTCCGTGCATAATGCGGCCTTCCAGGGCCAGTTCGAACGCTCGGCGCTCGAGGAGATGCACTCCCTACGCGAGCTGCGAGAGACCGGCGGGCTCGAGGCGTTCGGGAGACTGAATCTCCTCAAAGGTGCGCTGACGCTTGCCGACTTCGTCGTCACTGTCAGCCCCACACACGCGTTCGATTTGACGTCCGAGCTCGGCGGATTCGGCCTGCACGACGCCTTTCGCGCGCTCGGCGACCGGCTCGTCGGCATCACGAATGGGATCGACCAGCGGCTCTGGAATCCGGTCAACGATCCGTTCATCGCGGCGGCGTACTCGGCCGCCGACCTGAGCGGAAAGGCGATTTGCAAATCCGCGCTGCAGATTGAATACGGCCTGCACGAGGACGACAGGATTCCTCTCTTCGCGATGTCGGCCCGGCTCACCGAGCAGAAAGGCTTCGACATCGTTCTCGCCAGCGACTTCGTCCGTTCGTCCAACGCCCAGTTCGTTTTCCTCGGCACCGGCGAGCGGCGCTATCAGGACGCGCTGCGGCAGCTGGCGCGCGAGCGTCCCACGCATGTCGCGGCGCAGTTCGACTTCACCGACGAGCGCGAGCACAAGCTGCTCGCCGGGGCCGACTTCCTACTGATGCCGTCGCTGTTCGAGCCCTGCGGTCTCACGCAGATGCGCGCGCAGCGGTACGGCGTGTTGGTCGTCGCGCGGCGGGTAGGCGGCCTGAGCGATACCGTCGACCCGGACGTCGGCTTCATCTTCGACGAATACGATCCAGCGCAATTGAGCGACGCGTTGACGCAAGCCGAGCATGCGTTCCAGGACGAAGAGATGATGACGGCCATGCGGCAACGCGCCATGGCTCGTGACTTCGGGTGGCCGGCCGTCGTTCCGGCCTACGACGCGGTGTACAATCGCGCCGCGGGCCACAGCGAGGTCTGGTGATCTCCGCTCGAAGAAGTGGCAGCCTCGACTTCGTGCTCGTGCTTCACATGCACGTGCCGCACGTCATGAGGCACGGCCGCTGGCCGCACGGCAGCGACTGGCTCATGGAAGCGATCGTCGACTCGTACCTCCCGCTGATCGACGTCGTCGAGCGGCTGGCGCGAGAGGGCGTCGATACGCCGCTCACCGTGAACGTCACGCCGATCGTCGCGACGCAGCTGGCGGATCCGCGGCTCCCCGCGGAGGTGCGACGATTTCTGGCGCAGCGCCTGGAGGCGTGCGACGCCGACGAGCAGGATCTCGACGCGCGAGGCGACTCCGAGCTGGCAAACGTGGTGCGCCACTGGCGCTCGTGGTTTTCCGCGCGCGCGGCACAGTTCGAAGCGATCGGCGAGAACATCATCGGCGCGCTTGCGCGCCTGCAACGAGCCGGACGCATCGAGCTCATGAGCTCCGGTGCGACGCACGGATTTCTCCCGTTGCTCGCGCGCGACGAGAGCATCCGTCTTCAACTACTCGTCGGACGGAGCGAGCACGAGCGCTTCTTCGGCCGAGCGCCGGCCGGATGCTGGATGCCGGAGTGCGCCTACCGGCCGTCAGGATTCTGGTCGCCGCTTCCCGATGTTGCGCCGCGCACACGCGCGGGGATCGAGACGTACCTCGAAGAAGCCGGGTATCGTTTCACCGTCATAGACTCGCACTTGGCGAGCGCGGGCCAGCCCCTCGACGCGTACGGCGGTCGCCGGTCGTCACGCGAATTTCGCCCGAGCATCGATCGGTCCCCGTACGGCAACTACTCGATCGGCGCCGGCAAGAATGCGGTTCGCGCGCTCGTCCGCGATCCCGTCACGACTCGGCAGGTCTGGAGTCGCGACGGCGGATACCCCGGCGCCGCGCCGTATCTCGAGTTTCACAAGATGCGCTTTCCCGGCGGCCTGCAGCTCTGGTCGGTGAGCGGTGCCGGCGTGTCGCTGGGCGACAAGCAGACATACAGCGCCGCCGCCGCGGCCGAAGCGGCTCGCTTTCACGCCGGCCATTTCGCCCACGTCCTCGACACGGTCGCGCGTGAGAGCTGTTCCGTCGACGGCGTGCTCGTGGCGCCATTCGACGCCGAATTGTTCGGGCATTGGTGGTTCGAGGGACCGGAGTTCCTCGGCGCGATGTATCGCGCGCTCCGCGATCGGCCGTCGATTCGTCCTGTGACCGCGTCCGATCACATCGATTCGACGAGCGCCACGCCGCTCGAGCTTCCGGCCGGCTCGTGGGGGCGCGACGGCGACTTCGGCTTCTGGCTCAACGACGCGACGGCCGGAATGTGGCGGCGCATGTGGGCATTGGAAGACCGTTTCTGGAACGTCGCGCCGGAGGCCCTCGCGCGCGAAGACACGCGCGTCGTATTGGCACAGGCCGCCCGATCTCTTCTCCTCGCGCAGTCGTCGGACTGGGAATTCATGATCTCGGCCGGCGAGGTTGCCGACTACGGCGAGACTCGCTTCTCGATGCATGCGAGCGACGCCGAGTCGCTGGTCGAAGCACTGGAGCACGGAGAGGGGTTCGAGGCCGTCGGACGTCTCCTCGACGTGCTGTCCGAGCGTGATGCCATATTTCCCAACGTGCTCGACTCGGTCGCGCAGGTGCTCGAATCGCACGCGGTGGCTGTGTAGCGCTCGATGGCCGACGCCATCGTCCATTGTCACTTCTATCAGCCGCCGCGCGAGGATCCCTGGCTCGACGTGGTTGAGGCGGAGCCGTCGGCCGCTCCCTTTCATGATTGGAACGCACGAATCACGCATCAGTGTTACGAGCCGTTCGGCGCGGCGCGGCTGCTCGACGCGGCCGGCCACGTCGTTCGCCGGATCAATCTGTACGAGTGGGTGAGCTTCGACGTCGGCACGACGCTGGCTCGTTGGCTGGAGCTGAACGCGACCGACACGTACGAAGCAATTCTCGCCGCGGATCGCGCGTCCGCGGCGCGCCTCGGGCACGGCAACGCCATCGCGGCGCCGTATCACCACGTGATTCTTCCGTTGGCGTCGCCACGCGACCGCGCGACCGAGATTCGCTGGGGCATCGACGATTTTCGCCGACGCTTCCAACGCGAACCGGAAGGATTCTGGCTGCCGGAAACGGCCGTGGACGAACAGACGCTCGTCGCGCTCGCCGAAGCGGGGATCAAGTTCACCATTCTGGCGCCGCACCAAGTGGAGCACGTTCCCCCCGGCGGCGCGCCGCTCAAGTTCTCGGCGGGCGGCGGGCGGACGATCGCGCTCTTCATATATGATGGCGGCCTCTCGCACGACGTCGCGTTCGGGCGCGTGCTCGACGACGGAACAGAGCTCGCCCGCCGACTCGGCCCGGACCGCGCGAGCGTCGCCAACAAGGGAGCCGGCGCATCGCTGCGAGCCATCGCGCTCGACGGCGAGACCTTCGGCCATCACAAGCAGTTCGCCGAGATGGCCCTCGCGCGCGCCGTGTCCGAGTTGACGACGCGGGGCGACGTTTGCATCGAGAACTTCGGATCCGCCCTCGCGCGCAACGCGGCGACGGCGGCGGGCGAAGCCATACTCGTCGAGGAATCGTCGTGGAGCTGCTCGCACGGCGTCGAGCGCTGGCGATCCAATTGTTCGTGCGGCATGGACGCCAAGCCATCGCACGAGTGGCGCCGTCCGCTGCGGTCGGCGTTGAACTGGCTGGCGCGCCAGCTCGACGACCGCTACGCCGAACAGGCCGCGCTGCTCGGGGGGGTGGGGGGCGATCCGTGGAAGATTCGCGACGGCTATGGCGCCGTCGCCGCGCTCTCGCTCGACGAGCGCCGCGCGTACGTGGAGTCGATAGCCGACAAGGCCAACATCGACGGGGCGGTGTCTCTCTTCGACGGTGTTCGTGCGCGCCTGGGAATGTTCGGCTCGTGCGCCTGGTTCTTCGACCGCGCCACCGGCCACGAGACGGAGTTGATGCTCCGCCTCGCCGCCTTCGCCATCGGCGCGATCGCCGGTGACGATTCCGCGCTCGAGCGCGAATTCATCGAGCGGCTCGCGTTCGCGAAAGACGGCATGCCCGGCGGCGGCGACGCCGCAACTGTCTATCGCACGCGTGTCATGCCGCTTCGTGAAGGCGGAGCGCACGCTCGATGAGCGAGAAACGCCCGGTGCGTTTCGTGTTCGGCCTGCACCTCCACCAGCCCGTGGGAAATTTCGACCACGTCTTCGAGGCCCACGCCGCCGACGTTTATCGTCCGCTCGTCAAACAGCTCGCGCGGCACGAGCTCCGACCGGTGCTGCTCCACATCTCCGGCCCGCTCATCGAGTGGCTCGAGCAGCACGACCACGCGCTGCTCGACGACATCGCCCGCCTCGTCGCCGACCAAGCGATCGAGCCGCTGCTCGGCGGCATGTACGAACCGATCCTCGCGTCGCTCCCGCGACGCGACCGCGTCGAGCAGATCGCGTGGCACCGTGAGTCTCTCACACGACTGTTCGGTGTCGATCCGACGGGCCTCTGGCTGACCGAGCGCGTCTGGGAGCCCGACTTGCCGGCCGATCTCGCCGAAGCGGGCGTCGAGTACGTGCTCGTCGACGACCGGCATTTTCTGATCAGCGGCTACGATCGCGACGAATTGCACGTGCCCTTCCGCACGGAAGCCGACGGCCGCGCGGTGTCGGTGCTCGCCATCGACGAGCGGCTGCGCTACTCCATTCCCTTCCAGGACCCGAGCGCCACCGCCGATCTGCTTCGATCGCTCCGCGACTCCGGCGCGCCACTCGCCGTGTATGCGGACGACGGCGAGAAGTTCGGCGGCTGGCCGGGCACGAAGGACCTCGTGTACGGGCGCGGATGGTTCGATCGGTTCTGCGACATGATCGGCAGGCTGCGGGACGAAGGCGTCGTGGAGATGGCGAGCGGCCGACACGCGGTGCGCGACGTGCCGTCGCGTGGGCCCGTGTACCTGCCGACGGCGTCGTACAAGGAGATGGAAGGCTGGTCGTTGCCAGCCGAGGCCTCGCGGAGGCTCACGGCGCTCGAGCGCGACCTTGGCGGTCAGCGCATGGCGGGGCCCGACGGAGCGCTGGTTCGCGGCGCGCACTGGCGCAACTTTCTCGCGAAGTACACGGAAGCGAATCGGCTGCACAAGAAAATGGTCGCGTTGAGTGCCTTGAGCAGACAGCGCGGCGATCCGCTGGAGGCGCGACGCGCCGTGGGGCGAGCGCAGTGCAACGACGCGTACTGGCACGGCGTGTTCGGTGGTTTGTATCTGCCGCATCTTCGCGGTGCGTTGTGGCGCCAGCTCGCGATCGCGGAAGGAATGCTGCGCAGCGGCGAGCGATTGGACGCCGAAATGTTCGACCTCGACCAGGACGGCGCTGACGAGGTTTGGGTCCACAGCTCGTCTTTCTCGGCGATCGTCGCGCCGGCGCGAGGCGGCGCGATCGTCGAATACTCTCACTTTCCTCTCGGCATCAACTACGCGGACGTGCTCACGCGGCGTCGCGAGGCGTATCATCTGCCGCCGCTGAACGAGCACCAATCAGAGCACTCAGCTGGATCGGTAGCGAGCATTCACGATCTGGAGTCGGGGTTCGGACTCTCAGCGCCTCCGCCGGTGGATCTCGACGATCGGGCGATCGGCGTCGCTCGCGTTCTGGCTGCTGGGCTTACACAGGAGAGCTACTCGGCCGCGCGATTCGCCCCGGTTGCGTCGTGGGCGCGCGCGCGGTGCGACACGGACATCGTCTCGAGTGGTGAGTGTCTCGAGGTTCGGTGTCGAGCTCCCGGGTTCTCGGTCACGTGGTCGTTCACGCCGAATGGCAGAATTCAGGCGGCGTGGGCTTGGGATGGGTCATCGTTCGGCGACGGCGATCGCTTCGCGCCGGAAATGACGTTTGCGTCGACCGTGCCCGTGAATGCGCCGAGCGCTTTGGCGATCTGGCGAGATTCAGTCGAGACGTACGCCAAATCGGAGCGCGGGTTGGAGCGGGTGCGTCAGGGCGAGAGCGTTACGCCGCTCTTCGATGCGAGAACGGGCGGAGCGACGCTGGCCTTGTTCGCACGCGAGTGATGGCGCGCCAGACCCAACGCTTCAACTGATTCGCCTCACCGACGGCGCGTCCACAACGTGATTGGCCGGAGCCGATCGAAGCTCGATGACGTGCTGCCCACGCCGGCGAAGAGCATTCGCTGACCATCTACCGGGGTCGCGCCCAGCAGCGGCAGAAAGCTTCCGGAGGCTGCGTACACCTGCCAATCCACCGCCGTGCCGGTCTTGAGTGCCCATGCGGGGTCGTAGCCCGCACCCGCAAAATCCGGAATGTCGATCGCCCAGGTGGCCGGGGTCGCGCCCAGGTAGGCGGCGGTCTTGAACACCGCGACCACGTTCGCACCCTGACCAAATTGCGCTAACGCAGCAGCGTTGTATTCGGCCTGCGACGCGAGTTGAGCGTGGAGCCGCAGGTAAGGACTCGTAGCCACTGACGAAACCGTCGGCTGGTTGAGCTTCGGGCCAAAGGTCACGTTGTCGCCAACCACGGAATGGTGCATCAGAATGGCGGTCCGAATGGAGGATCCACCGGTTGGCGTGGCGTCGACCTCCACGACATGCAGGTCGCTCGGCTGGAGGAGTGTATCGGGTACGCCCGCGTAGCCGACCCCCCCGTTCGGGCCGCCGAGGCCACTCATGTATGGGGACGAGATGCCGTTCGAAGTGAGGAACGACGCGCCGAGTGAAATCTGATCCGGAAGGCCGTTCGTCGTGCTGATCGGCGTGAAGGCGGGGACCGCGGCCTCGACGCTGTTGAAGTCCAGCGGCGGGATGGTGGTCGCGTAATTGACGTCCCGCCGGAGGATGAGCCGCGGAAATCCGAGCGAGCCGTTTGCGTTGACGACGGTGATGACCGCGAGCAGATCGCGACGCCCCGGTGGAACGCTGTCCAGCGTCCATGAATTCATTTGCGGCTGGTGAATTTGCACGGATGCGCCGCCAATCGTGACCGTCGCGAAGGCGGTCGTAAGAATCCCCGTGGCCGAACTCGTGAGCCGCTTGGTGCCGGCCGCCGGGATGAGACCGCCGCAAAAACTGCCGAGCGCGAGCGACACGATCTCATCGTGGCTTCCGTAGAACGCCGTGGTGCTGAACCCCGTTCCGTCAGGCGTCACCCATGCAAACGCGCCTGTCGCACCCACGGTGAACGTGAACGTGTTGTTCGACGGCGTGATCTTCGTCCACGCGCCAGTTCCGTTTTGGGCCGCAAACCAGATCGGGAGTGCACCTGGATCACAGTTCGCGAAGCTGAAGGCGACGTCGCCGCTGCCGCCCGGCGCCGACGTGACGTGCAAATTGAGCGTAGCCGTTTGGGTGCCTGTAACTCCGGTGCCCGTGGCCGAAATGCCGATCGGAAAGTTCCCGACGGGAACGGCGCTCGTCGCGGCGATGCTGAGCGTCGCGGTGTTCCCCGTGATGTTTGGGTTCGTAGAGATTGTGATGCCGCTCGGCGCGCCGGTCAGCGCAAAAGTCACCGCGCCCGCGTATCCATTGACTCGGTTGATGTTCGCGGTAGCCGTCGTGTTACCACCCTGAGCGACGCTGGCCGTGCTCTGATCGAGCCCGATGGAGAAGGCCTGCGCCGTGCTGTTGAAGGTTGCGGTGACGTTGGCCGCCGTCGTGAGCGTGAACACGCAGGTCGTGACCGAGCCGGCGCAAACCCCGCCGGCCCAACCGGCGAACGCGTTGCCGTTCGCTGGAGTAGCAGTCAACGTCACGCTCGTTCCGGCCTGGAACGTCGTGTTGCACGCGCTGCCGCAGTTGATGCCGGCCGGGTTGGAGGTGACCGTTCCGGTGCCCGTCCCGTTCCGCGACACGATCACCTGCGGGCGAAACACCTGCAGCGAGATCGGGATCTCCGACCTGGTGCTGTCGGCACCGCTGGCCAAGACGCGGATCAAGAACAGGGACGCCGGCGCGTCCATCGCCGCGGTCAGCGTGAGCGTGCTCGTGAGCACGGCCCCGGTCAGCGTCGCCGGGTTGAACGCGGCGGTCACCCCGGTGGGCAACCCGTCGACGCTCAGCGTCAACGGCGCGCTGTATCCCGTGCGCGTCACGCTCAGCGCGACGCTCTGGGTAGCCCCTTGCAGCAGGCTTACCGAGGTGGTTGGGCTGGTCAACGTGATGGTGCCGCCGTCCGATCCGCCATCAGTTGCGCCCGCGGCTCCGCAGCCGTACGCGGCGAGAGCGAGGGGGAGGGGGAGGAGCACGGTGAGGAGTGCACGGCGCCGGCTGGGAGCGGGAGTGCGCGCGATCATCGTGGAATTGTAGGCCAAAGATTCTACAGGAGGGAACGTCGAACGGGGATCTCTAAATTGCTCGCCGTCGGCGAGACGTCAAGGAGTGCGACGAGCCGCGGAGTTCCACCGTCGCCCAAGCCGGCGTGGCCACGCTGATTTTCGTCGGCCCTCGTTCGAGGTCCCCGCACACCGCCACGGTTCTCGTTCCAGGTCTCCGCACGCCGCCGCCGCACCCGTTCCCTTGCCACAATCGCCCACCGTCGCCATGATGCCCCACCCCACACCACTCTCGCGTGCGCGCTCATCTCGAGTCTGTTCTCGCCGACCGCTATTCTCTGGAGCGCGAGCTTGGCCGCGGCGGAATGGCGACGGTGTGGCTCGCCAGAGACGTGCGCCACGATCGCGAGGTGGCGCTCAAGGTCATCGACCCTGAGCTTGCCGGCGCGATCGGCGTCGAACGCTTCGTGCGTGAGATTCGTCTCACCACCCGAGTCCAGCATCCGAACATCATTCCCGTGCTGGACTCAGGCGTGTGCCCCGGCCCCGACGGCGAAGCGCTGCCCTGGTTCACGATGACGTACGTCGACGGCGAATCACTGCGGCAGCGCATCGACCGCGAACGTCAGCTTCCGATCGAAGACGCGACGCGGATCGCCGAGTCGGTCGCCGCGGCACTGCAGGCCGCGCACGCCGGTGGAATCGTGCACCGGGACATCAAGCCCGAGAACATCCTGCTCGCCGGCGATCACACATACGTCGCCGACTTTGGCATCGCCAAGGCGGTGCTCGACACGGGAAGCGAGCGTCTGACGAGCACTGGCATCGTCATCGGGACGCCCGCCTACATGAGCCCCGAGCAGGCGAGCAACGACGTCGTGGGCCAGCGAAGCGACCAATACGCGCTGGCGACGGTGATGTACGAGATGCTCGCCGGCGAACCGCCGTTCACGGGCGCGAACGCGCAGGCGATCATCGGGCGCCGGCTCGCCGAAACGGCTCGGCCGATTCGGTCGGTACGGGCTACCGTTCCGCTGCCACTCGAGGCGGCGGTGCTGCGCGCGCTCGAGCGCGTTCCGGCGGACCGATTCGCCAGCGTCTCGGATTTCGCGGCTGCGCTGCGCAGCTCCACTGCTTCACACGCGACAACACCACGACGTGCGACGCTCGGCTGGCGCGGGGTGATCGCGGCGCTGCTCATCGTCGCGGTGGCCGCCGCGAGTCTGTTGGTCGCGCGAGGACTGCGCACGACGCACACGCCGAGCCCTGAGGCGCAAGCGGCCTATCGACGCGGGATGCAGAGCTACGCGAAACGCACGCCGATCGGCGCGAGCGACGCCGTAGCATCGTTCAACGCCGCCATCGGCCTGGATTCGACGTATGGCGAGGCGTGGGCCGCGCTCGCGAAGGCCTACATTCAGGCGTATAGCCGCGGCTTCGTCCTTCCAGGCGTAACACGCGACGGGATTCCGCGCTTAGCGCTCTCCGCGCTCGATCATTCAATCGACGCGGATCCGCGGAACGCGGACCTGTGGGTCGCGAAGGGCATCGTCCTCCGGGAAATCGACCCCACCAATCCGGCGCCGATGCTCCGTTCGTTTCAGCAAGCCGTAAAAATGGACTCGACGTTGGCGCAAGCGTGGCAGCGGCTCGGCGGCGCTCTCATGGAAATGGGGCGGTCCGATGACGCGCTCGCGGCGTTCAGGAGATCCGTCGCCGTCGACCCCGGCTACACGGAGGGCGTGTCATTCATGGCGCTCGCGCACTACTGGCGGCGACAATACGACAGCGCCTCGCACTGGGCCGACAGCGCGGTCAACGTCGACGGCAGCTACCTGCTCGCGCGACAGGCAGAAGGCTACATCGCGGTCGAACGAGGCGAATTCGCGCACGGTGCGGCGGCCTTCGAGGCCGCGAAGCTCGTCACCACCGACATCGAGCGCGCGCACGCGTTCGCGGAACAAGCACTGGTCTCGGCGCGCGCCGGCCGGCGCCCCGAGGCGCGCCGGTTGTTGATTCAGGCAGAGTCGATCGCGACGACGTTCTCACCGACCGTGGCGCACACGGCGATCTACCTGTCACAACCGTACGCCGCGCTTGGAGACAGGGATCGCGCCATCAAGTGGCTCAAGCGCTACGCGCGGCCGGCGGACGCCCACTTCCAAATGCACATGCGGTGCGATCCGCCGTTCGATCCGCTCGCGAACGATCCGAGGTTCCGGGCGCTGTTGGTTTCTCCGAGGCCGACGCACGGCTGTTGAGAGACGGTTGCGGAGGGGGTTTGGAGACCGCACCGCACCCCGTAACGGCTCGGTCTGTCGAGCATACGAAACGTGGGTGGCATGGAACCAGCAGCGACTTGCGCCCGCTTTCTCATGGTGTGCGGGCGCGGCAGTGTCTCGCGCAGAGCTCCCAGGCCAACGCTGCAAGGAGAGACGATGATGACGCATATCAGCAGAGCAATTTCCACGGCCATCGTGTGTGCGGCTGCCGCCGCGTGCGCATCCGAGAAGCCAACCTCCCCATCGGAGGCACGGATCCCGCTCTTCGCGAGGTCGAGCGCCGAGAATAACCTCGGGACACATCTCGACGGGGATGATGAGAACCCGCCGCATGCGACCCAGGCTCAGGGCCAAGCCACGTTTCGAATCAGCGATGATGGAAAATCGGTTGACTACACGCTGATTTCGGCGAACATCGACAACGCGTTCATGGCGCACATTCATATCGGCCCGGTCGATGTGAACGGCCCGATCGTCGTGTGGCTTTTCCCCAGCACCGCGCCCGTTCCGGGTCCACTCGGAGCCGGACGCTTCGACGGCGTATTGGCCCGCGGAACGTTCACGGCGGCGAACCTCGTCGGTCCGCTCGCTGGTCATTCGCTCGCCGAGCTCATCTCGGCGATGCGTGACGGCGGGGCGTACGTCAACGTTCACACGAACGATGGCGTGGACGGGACCAATACCGGCCCTGGTGATTTTCCGGGCGGCGAGATCCGCGGGCAGCTCAACGTGCCTGGCGGGCGGTGAGGATCTTCGGTCGTTGTGCAGACTGTAAAAGCGCCGCCGCAGTCGACACAAGCGGACTGCGGCGGCGCCCTTACAACTGCGGCAGACGCTAGCGGGGATCCACCTTCCTCCCCGCATTCAAGTTGTCAAAGTTCATTATCGTATTGAACACCAGCGGATACGTCCCCACCGTCTCCCCACGATAAATCGGGTTGATCGAGAAGAGCACGACGTGTCCCTTCTCCAACGGCGAATCGACGACGGCCGGCCGCTGCGCGATGTCCCCGCCACCACTCAACAATCCCGAGACCAGCAGATCGTTCTGCGCTGAGTACCGCAACGCCACGCGCGGACGCTGATCCGGCGGAATGATGTTGAGCGGGTTCCGGAGCTGCTCCTCCGTCGGCACGGCGTACGCCCACGGCTGCACCGTCGGACGCACCGGGGCCTTGAACCGCTCTTCCAATGCGGGGCGGCCCTGGACCTCATCGATATCGTCCGGCGTGCCGCGGCCCGTCTCGCGGTTCGCGCCACCACCACCACGTCCGCCGGCGCCACCACCGCCGCCTCCCCCGCCACCACGGCCGCCGGCGACGCGCGAGGCGCTCACACTGAAGCTCTCGCCGCCATCCGTGTACGCCGAGATGCCGTCGGCGACGCCGTAGACGATCGGGCTCGCGTCGTCCACGACGCGCGTGCGGAGGTACGTGCCCGTCACCGTGCCGCGCGCCGGCGTATTCATCCCGACACCGTTGGTCAGACCTTCATCAATGGCGAACTGGCTCGACGCCACCGCACCGATGTACACACCGCCGTTCTTCACGAACTTCTGAAGATTCTCGAGGCCGTCGTAGCCCATGCCCGGCCGGATGTCGTCCGTCTCCGCCATCTTGCCGAGGTTGGGCGTCAGCTCCGAGACCTTCCACGGAACCGGGTTGCGCCACATCGGCATCCCCTCGATCACCGCTCGGCCCGCGCCACCGCCGGGGCCGAAGATGATCACGTCGTACTTGGAGTTCAGGTCCGAAGTCTTCTTGAGATCCTGAATGCTGATGTAGTCGAAGGGCACGCCGTTGAAGTCGAACGCCTGGCGCCACCAACCCTCGGTCTGCGTGTTCTGCCACGTATGCATGATCGCCACACGCGCCGCGCGCACGGGGTGCGTCTTCACCGTCGGCGCGCTCGCGACCGCGGTCACTTTGAGGCCGACTTCCTTCGCCGCGGCGTCGAGGTCGGACTGCGACACGCCCTTGATCACCCACGAGCCGCGCTTGTACGACGTGCCGCCCGCGTCGAAACCTTCCTCGGCGGCCTGAATGTCGGCGCTCTTGAGCTTGTAGCGCAGCGTGACGAGACCGTTGTCGCCGTTGGCGTTGATGAGGAACGTGCTGCCCGTCCCCGTCACGCCGCCCGGCGCCTTCACCTCGCCCTTCACCGGCTCCATCGGGGCGCCGAGTACTTTCGCGTCGGTCACGCGCACGGCGGAAACGGCGAAGCCTTCGGGGAAGGTCCAGCCGGTGTCGTCGTACGGCGACTTCTGCGGATCGTTCGGCGACCAGAACTGATAGTCGAGCAGCGCGTCGGCGATGCGCGAGTACGGCTGGTCCATGCGCACGATGTAGCTGCCCGCGGGGAACTCGCGCGTCTCGGTCGCCGGCGCGCCCTGCTGCTGCGCGTCGGTTGCTTGAGCGCCGGCGTCGGTCGCATTTCCTCCTGCTCCTCCCGCCGCGCCGTTCGCCGCACCCCGTCCCGTGCCTCCTCCTCGACCACCGCGCCCACCCCGACCTTGTGCCACGACCTTGACAGGCATGATCACGCTGAACGCCGCCGTGGCACGCGAGATCTCGACGCGCTGCTTTTGGAGAACTCTCAACAGCTCGGCTTGCGCGCCCGGACGCGGATCGTTCGCCGTGAGGACATACGCCGCGGGACCTTCGGTCTTCGCCTTCAGGATCGAGCGCTTCGATTTCTCGTAGAAGTTCTCGAGGATCTGGTGCCGGTTGTTGGCGATGTAGCTGAGCGAGACGAGGAGACCCGTCTGCTCGTAATTGTTGTTGTTGCGCAGCGACCAGTTCACGCGCGGGAGCGGCGGATTCTGTCGGTACCACGTGCGCGACGTCTCGTTCGTGCCGAGGATACGCTCCTGCGTGTCGGCGTTGCCGCCGTTGCCGAACGTTTCGTACAGACGCGAAATGCCGTTGTGCGTCGCGGCGATGAACATCAAGTAGCCCGGCGACCACGTGTCAAACGTGCCATGCGCGAAGACACCCGGCATGCCGAAGCGCGTCATCTCTTGCACGTTGTTCCAGCCGATGAGCTGCCACTCGTTCGTCACGAGCGGATCGAGCCACGAGTTGTAGGGGCCGTCGCCGACGGTGTTGTCGTACATGTACGCGACCGACTCGTGCAGGTCGTGCAGCACTTGCGCCTTCGAGTCCACGTACTCGTTGAGAATGTTCTGCGTGAGCTTGAGCGTCATCCCCATCGCGTCACGGTTGTTGTCGTGACGGACGTAGTGTCCCCAGTAGATCGCGTCGGGCGCGACCTGTCCCGGGTGCGCCTTCTTCCAGTTGTAGACGTCGACCACGCGATCGCGTCCGTCGACCTCGACGATCGGCGTGATGAGCGTGATGACGTGCTCACGGATATTCCTTATATAGGGCGCGTCGTCGACCGCCAGCCGATACGCCAGCTCCATGAGCGCCGTCGGCGCGCCGGCTTCGGTCGAGTGAATCGTGCCCGTGATGTAGTAGACGGGCGCCGCGCTGCTCGCGATCTGCGCGGCTTGCTTGTCGTCCATGTTGATCGTGCGCGGATCGGCGAGCTTGGCGAGCGCGGAACGATTCTGCTCGTACTTCGCCATGAGCGCGTCCGAGCCGATGGCGACGGCAATGTGTTCGCGCCCTTCTTCGGTCGTGCCGATCGACCACACCTTCACACGATTCGGCATCGCCTTGGCGAGCATGCGCATGTACTCGTACACCTCCTTCGAGTACGGCAGCTTGCCCGGCGCGCCGGCGATGTCGCCAAGCACTGCCTTGGGCGTCGGCACGCCGGCTTTGGCCGGCATGTAGTCGACGAGCGGCGACAGGAAGAAGGACTCGGTCGTGTACTCCTTGATCTTCTTCGTGTACTCCTCGTCGAGCGGCTGATTCGTGGCGCGGCCCGGCGGCGCGTTCGCCAAGTCTTGCTGCGCGGGAAGAATGGCCGCCGGCAGTGCGGTAATGAGGCCGGCGAGCGCGAGAACGTGTGCGGGGAAACGCCGCATTGGGACAACCTCTTCGGGGCTTCTTGGGGGGCCTTAAGCGGGGGAAACTGCCGAGCGTCAAAGGTGGTCAGCGGGCGGTTTCGACGCCAGGTTCGCCGATTCCTCACCTAGCCGTCGGGCGACCGGGCGGGTTGCGTCGCAGAGGCAAGGGCCGGGGGGAAACTGAACGGCCAAAGCGGGGCGAACTGAAAAGCAGGACGGGAACTGCAAGCGTTTTTTTTTAGGACCTCGGTCGGTTACCGGTGGCTGATCGAGGTGTTTCAAAGAGGGGTTTAGCCCGTGTACAACACCGGCGACGCCGCTCCGAAGCCCGCGAAATAGGCGGTCGCGGCCAAAAGAAACCGGACTGAGCGAGCCCTCGTCTCGACAACTCACCAAATTCCTTTGTGGCGGCACGGATGTTTTCCCGTCCGCACCGGTTTCACTTTTGCATAACCTTTGGACCTGATGCGTATAGCGTTGATTGCTCCTCCGTTCATCGAGGTGCCCCCGATCCGCTATGGCGGGACGGAGTTGTTCATCGCCAATCTCGCGAACGAGCTCAAGGCGATGGGGCACCAGGTCGTCGTCTATGCGAACGGCGACTCGAAAGTCCGTTGCCGCGTGAAGTCGATCTATCCCCACTCGCAGTGGCCGATCGACGATCCCGAGCAGGCGTGCCACAAGAACGTCGATCACACGGCGTGGGCGATGGCGGATGCGGCCGATTGGGCCGACGTGATCCATCTGAACGACATCGTGGGCGTTCCGTTCACGCGGTTCGTCAGAACGGCGACCGTCCTCACGATTCATCATCCCGACGTGCCGGCGCTCTCCGAGCAATACACTCGGTACCCGGACATCCACTACATCGCGATCGCGCGCTGGCTGGCCGAGCGGCAACCCATGCGGTGGGTCCACGTGGTTCACCACGGGATCGACCCCGAGCGCTACGTCTACTCGGCGGAGAAGGACGACTACGTCGCGTTCCTCGGACGAATGGCGCCGGCAAAGGGGCCGCACCTGGCGATCGCCGCGGCGAAGAAAGCGGGTGTCCGGCTCAAGCTCGCGGGCGAGATTCAACCGGTGTTCCGTCAATACTGGGACGAGCAAGTCAGCCCGCTCGTCGACGGCGATCAGATTCAGTTCATCGGAGAGGTGGATCTGCTCAAGAAGAACGCGCTCTTATCGCGCGCGAAGGCCGTGCTTTTCCCCATCCAGTGGGAAGAGCCGTTCGGACTCGTGATGATCGAAGCGATGGCATGCGGCACGCCCGTGATCGCGCTCCCCGGCGGCTCCGTCGAAGAAGTCGTGCGCGACGCAGTGAGCGGGTGGATCTGTCACGATACGGACGAGATGGCCTCGCGAATCAACGGCCCGATGATTCCACCGGCGACCGTGCACGAGTACATGCTCGAGAACTTCACGCTGACGCGCATGGCCGAGAAATACGTGTCCGTCTACGAAAGTGTACTCGATGGGTCCGCCGAGACCCTCGCCTCGGCACGGGAAGCGTAGATGGCGGATACCGCGGCCAAACTTGGCAGCGAGGTCATCGAGGTCGGAAATCAGTTCTACATACTCGCCACGGCGTCGCGTGCCGCCGAGCGGACGGCGGTGCTGCAGCACGACGACACGTTCGCGATCTTCGACTACGCGGGCGACATCGGCGCGTTCGGCCCGGCCGAGCAAGGACTGTATAACGAAGGCACGCGCTTCCTTTCGCGCTTCAGTCTGAGGCTCAATGGCAAGCGGCCGCTCATCCTCAGCGCGCGCGTCAAGGAAGACAACGAGCTGTTCATCGCCGACCTGACGAATCCCGACATTCCGATCGGGCAGACGGGCGCCGTGATCCGCCGCGACCTCGTGCATCTCTTCCGCTCGCGGTTCCTGTGGAAGGACACGTGGTACGAGCGCATTCGCCTCTGGAACTACAGCCAGGCGGCGCTGCTCGCGTCGCTGTCGTTCGAGTTCGACGGCGACTTCGCCGACATCTTCGAGGTGCGCGGTCTCCCTCGCCCGAAACGAGGCGAGAGGCTCGAGACGGTCCACTCGGGAAGCGAGACGCGGATCGGCTATCGGGGCCTCGACAACGAGACTCGCTGGACCGTGATCGACTGGGGTGAGGCGCCGCACGCCACGACGCCAACGACGGCGCAGTTCGCGTACGACCTCGAGCCGGAGTCGCCGGTGTCGCTGGCGATCGCCATCCGCTGCGACCGCGAGCATCGCCGCGTGCCGAAGCGGACCTTCGAGGAAGCACAGTCCGTGTGGAGCAGCGCGCTCGAGGCGGAGCGCACGGAATACGCGTCGATCGAGACGTCGAGCGAGCGATTCAATCAATGGGTGCGTCGCTCGGCCGCCGACCTTCGCATGCTCGTCGCCGATACCAAGCACGGACCGTATCCGTACGCGGGCGTGCCCTGGTTCAGCACACCGTTCGGCCGCGACGGCGTGATCACCGGACTTCAGACGCTGTGGATCAACCCCGACCTCTCGCGCGGCGTGCTCGAGTTCCTCGCGGCGACGCAAGCCGACAAGACGGACGAAGCAGCGGAGTCGCAACCGGGGAAGATCATCCACGAGATCCGCAACAGCGAGATGGCCCGGCTCGGCGAGGTGCCGTTCGGGCGCTACTACGGCAGCGTCGACTCGACGCCGCTGTTCGTGATGCTCGCCGGCGCGTATTGGGATCGCACGGGCGACCGCGAGTTCCTCACGCGCATGTGGCCGCACGTGGAGCGCGCGCTCGACTGGATCGACAACTACGGCGACTGCGACGGCGACGGCTTCCTCGAGTACTCGCGCCACTCGGCGAACGGACTCGTTCAGCAAGGCTGGAAGGATTCATCCGATTCGATCTTCCACGCCGACGGCACGCTCGCGCCGGCGCCGATCGCGCTCGTCGAGGTGCAGGCGTACGTCTATGACGCGCGCCTCCGCGCCGCGTGCATGGCCGAAGCACTCGGCCACCCCGACCGCGCGTCGAAGCTGAAGAAGCAAGCCGAGGATCTGCGCTGCAAGTTCGAGGAACAGTTCTGGTGCGACGACATCGGCACCTACGCGATCGCGCTCGACGGACGCAAGGAGCCGTGCCGCGTGCGCAGCTCGAATCCGGGGCACGCGCTCTTCTGCGGAATCGCCGACAAGGAACGAGGGCGGAAGGTCGCCGAGCTGCTCGTGGGCGGCGAGTCGTTCTCGGGCTGGGGGATCCGCACGATCGCCGTGACCGAGGCGCGCTTCAACCCGATGGCGTATCACAACGGAACTGTGTGGCCGCACGACACCGGGTTGTCGGCCGCCGGGTTTTCACGCTACGGCTTCGACGATTTGGTGACCGCGCCGTTTTCCGGTCTGTTCGAGGCAGCGGTGGCCGTCGACAATCATCGGATGCCGGAGCTCTTCTGCGGCTTCCAGCGCCGCACCGGTGAAGGACCGACGTTGTACCCAGTCGCGTGCTCGCCGCAGGCATGGGCGTCGGGCGTCGTCTTCCACCTGATCCAGGCGTGTCTCCGCCTGTCACTGAACGCGCAAGAACGTCGACTCTCCATCGACCGCGCGTCGCTTCCTCCCTTTTTGACCTATTTGCGGCTGATGAATCTCTCGCTGCCCTTTGGGTCGGTCGATCTGCTGTTCGAGCAGCACCTATTGGACGTGAGCGTCACGGTGCTCCGAAAGCACGGGGACTTCGAGGTCCGCGTCATCAAATAAGACGTTTTGTCTCCCTCGACATCGGTTCGGGGAGGGGGCAGATTCGGGCGATCGGTGTGCCGGTCGACGAACTCCCTTCCATCGGAGAAGCGACGATGCTCAAGGACTTCAAGGCGTTCATCTTGCGCGGGAACGTGCTGGACCTGGCCGTCGCCGTGGTGATCGGCGCGGCGTTCGGGACGATCGTGAAGTCGCTAACGGACGACGTGATCATGCCGCCGATCGGGCTCGCCTTGGGCCACATCGACTTCTCGAACCTCTTCGTCACGTTGAAGGACGGCAATCCACCGGGGCCGTACAACACCGTCGCCCTGGCGCACCAGGCCGGCGCCGTGACGCTCAACTACGGCGCGTTCATCAACTCCATCGTCACCTTTCTCATCGTCGCGTTCTGCGTCTTCATGATCGTGCGCATGGCGAGCAAGATGTACGCGAAGCCGGTGCCGCCGCCGGACAACATGAAGACCTGCCCGCGCTGCACACTGTCGATCCCGAAGGCCGCAACGCGCTGCCCCAACTGCACGTCGGACGTGGCGGCTGCTTGATCTCGGTTTGGCCTGTTGAGTTGCGTCGTGGCGTTCGGGGAGCCGCGCGAAACTGAACTGCAAAACGGGTTGAACTGAAAAGCGACGGAAACGCGAAGACTGCCCCTGGCGCGGCAGATCCTCGACCTGTTCGTCGATAAGAGGGTCGTGCGACGTGGCTTGGAAAACGAAGTCGTCGGCGACAGGCAGCAGTAAACTGACGCTGACGCTGTCGCTGACGACGAGAGTGCTGGACCGCTCAATGATCCCGTTTAATGCGCGGCGCCTTAGGGCACGACCGGACGGATGGTGTCCGTGATCGCCGGGATCTTCCCCGACATGGCTGTATTGAAGCTCGCGAGGTCGGTGTCGACGAGTGCCTTGTAGGCCGCCTTCGCAGCGGTGAGGTCTTTCTCGATGTCGCCGAGCCAGGCGATGGCGGCGTCGGTGGGGCGGTAGTCGGCGCCGCCGGCGACGTCGCCGGCGCCGTTGCCGACGACGCCGTTCAGCCAGATGAGATTCATGTAAATCTTGTACGGCTCGACGTAATACTTGTCGTCGCCGTTCAGGTCCGAGCGGGAAAGCAGGAGCAGCTCGACCTTCATCATCTTCGCGTCGAGGTCGGCGAGCGCCCGGTCGACGTCGGGCTTCTCCGAGTTCGCTTTGCGCTGGTCGAGGATCTGCTTACGCATCACCTCGAGACGATTGATGAGATCGACGCTCGCGTTCATGTCGTCGCGGACGCGGCGCTGCGCGGCGGTGGACGCCAGAAGGTCGGCGAACGACGTCTTGATCTCCGGATCCTGAAGAATCACGAGCGGCTTGCTCGTGATCGTCGCCCCGTTGACCGTGAGTCGCGCCGTGTACGTGCCCGGATCGGCGAGCGGGCCCGACGTCTGCGCGCCTTGAATACCCCAGTGTGTGATCGGGCGCGTCGTGCGGTTGTTGAACCGCGGCTCCTGGAAGATGTGCGGGTTGTCCGGCGCGGGCGTGCGGAGCGCGACGACGCGCGGGGGGTCGTAGCGCAGATCCCACTGCACGCGGTTGAACCCGGCCCGCGTCGGTGAATTGAGCGTGCGCACCACGGCGCCCGCCGAATCGAGAATCTCGACCTTCACCGGGCGCTGCGTCGCCTTCGCCAACTTGAACGTGATCTCCGCTCGGCCGCTGCGCGCCTGCCGGTACCCCGGGTGCGGCGCGTAGAGCGAAACGCTGTCGTCGCCGGCGGCGATCGTCTGCGGCTCGCTCTCCCACGGTGCGATGTCGCGCAGAATGAACACGCCGCGGCCGTACGTCGAGACGACGACGTCGTGCCACATTTTCGGAACGACGATCCACGACACGGCCGTGTGCGGAAGCCCTTCGTTGAAGTTCCTCCAGTGCGCGCCGTCGTCCGTCGAGTAGTAGAAGGCGTGGCCCGTGCCCGCGAACAGCATGCCCCGCTTGTTCGGGTTTTCGGTGACCGCCATGACGTAGTCGAGCGGATGCGCCGACGGCAGATCGCCGGTCACGTTCGTCCACGTCGCGCCGAAGTCCGTCGTCTTGTAGATGAACGGCTTTCGGTTGTCCATCATATGGAAGTCCACCGCGACGTACGCCGTGGCTGGATCGAAGTGCGACGGCTCGATCTTCCGGATCGTGCCCCACGACGGCATTCCAGCTTTCGTGAGACCGGCGGTCACGTCGACCCACGAGCTCTCGCCGCCGTTCTGCGAGTCCTTCGTGTACCAGACCTTGCCGTCGTTCGTGCCGGCCCAGAGGAGGCCGCGCTGAATGTCCGACGGCGCGATCGCGAAGACGACTTCGCCGTAGAACTGGCCGAGGTTGTCCTCGACGATGCCGCCCGACGAGACGACGAACTTCGGGTCGCGCGTCGAGAGGTCGGGGCTGATGACGTTCCAGCTCTGGCCGGCGTTAGAGGTCTTGAATACGACTTGGCAACCGTAGTAGACCGTGCCATGATCGAACGGATCGATCGCGAGCGGCGGCGTCCAGTGACAGCGGTACTTGAGCTTGTCGGGCGGCGAGTCGAGCGTGTGGATCCACGGACTCACCGAGCGCGCGCGCTTGTCGTGATGGTCGTAGCGCGTGACCTCGTTGCCGTAGCAGCTCGCCCAGACGATGTTCGCGTCGGTGGGATCGGGAAGCGTGAACCCCGACTCACAGCCGCCGAGTCCGTGATCCCACGTCGAGAATCCTCCGAAACCGCCGCCGCCGCGACCGCCGCCGCCGCCGGTCGAGTCAGCACCGGTTGAATCGGCCCCCGCGCCACGACCGCCGCGTCCACGCGCGCCACCCGGCGCGCTCGGAACACCCGCGCCGCGGCCAGCCTCGGCGATGATTTGACCTGCTCGTCCCGCGCGTCCACGGCCATTGGTCGTGTCGGCATTTGCGCCGCGTCCGCCGCCGCGGCCACCGCGTCCAGCGCCGGCCGCGATGCCACGCGTCGCGGTCGCACCTTCAGGCGCCGTGCTCGGGCCGCGCATCGTGCCGTTGTCCTGTCGGTTGCCGTAGATCCAGTAGGGAATTTGGTTGTCCACCGCGACGTGATACATCTGCGCGATCGGCAGCGAGACGCTCTGGAACGTCTTGCCGTGGTCGTTCGTGAGACGCGCGCCGGCGTCGTTGGTGAGGCCGAAGTGGTTCGCGTTCTTGGGATCGAACCAGATGTCGTGATTGTCACCGCCCCACGGCACTTCGACGAACGTCTTGCCGCCGTCCTTCGACTGGAAGAAGCTGCTGTTCGCGAGCAGGATCTCGTCCGGATTCGACGGCGAGACCAAGAGCTTGATGTAGTAGCCGGCTCTGCCAATGAGCTGACGCTGATAGTTGACGACCTTCCACTTCGCGCCGCCGTCGTCGGAGCGCCAAACCGAACCCTGATCCGCCGTCTGAATCAGCGCGTAGACGCGCTTTCCATTCGACGGCGCGACGGCGACGTCGATCTTGCCGATCGGCGGATGCGGGAGTCCTGGATCGACGACCTGCTTCCACGTGTCGCCGCCGTCGCGCGACACGTACACGCCGTCTTTCGAGTCCTGCGTTCCGCTGTACATCGCCCACGTGTGCATGATGACGTGCCACATGCCGGCGAACAGCACGTTCGGATTCTTCACGTCGAGCGTGAGACCCGAGCAGCCGTAGTTGCCGCCGAGCGTCAGCACGAGCTTCCAGGTCTTGCCGCCGTCGGTCGTGCGGTAGACGCCGTGCTCCGTTTGCTCGCCCGTCGCGCGGCCGAGCGCGCACACGAAGACGATGTTCGGATTCGTCGGATGTACGATGATGCGCCCAATGCGGCCGGTCTCGTCGAGGCCCATGTGCTGCCACGTCGTGCCGGAGTCGACCGACTTGTATACGCCGTCGCCCATCAGATCGGCGTCGCGAATCGCCCAACCTTCACCGGTGCCCGCCCAAACGATCGACGGCTTGGACGGTGCGACGGCGAGCGCGCCGATCGCCTGCACGCCCACGGAGTCAAAGATGGGGCGGAAGGTCGCGCCGCTGTCGATCGACTTCCACACGCCGCCCGACGCCGCGCCGACATACCAGACCTTCGCGTCGCCCGGCACGCCCGTGATCGCCGAGACACGCCCGCCCTCGGCGGGTCCCATCATTTGAAAGCGGAATGGATCCGGCGGTGGCGGCGCGGGTCGCCCCGGCGGCGCCTGCCCCCGCCCCGCCGGGCGCCCGGGCTGAGCAAGGACCGAGCTCGAAAAAACAACGAGCGTGATGACCGCGGCCCGCAGGATACTCATCGCGCATGACTCCATGGAAAGTGGATCCAATATCGGCGATGCGCCGAGCGGGCGGGAGGGTTCTCGCCTAGGTTTGGCTGATGCTTTTTCCCCTCCTGGCGGCGATGCAGCTCGCCGGCGCCGTTCCCGCCCCAGCCCCGCCCGGCGTTCACAATGGCCGCGCGGGCGACATCTCTGTCCCGCCGCCGAAGATGGACGAGCGCGAAGCCGCGGTGACGATCGACGGCCGGCTCGACGAACCAATCTGGCGGCGTGCCGCTCTATTGACGGGATTCTCGGAATACTCCCCCGTCGATTCGCGCCCCGCGCCTGATTCGACCGAAGTCCTCGTGTGGTATTCGGCGGACGCGATCTATTTCGGCATTCGCGCGTTCGAGCCGCACGGCAACGTGATCGCGACGCTCGCCGACCGCGACCGCGTCTCGACCGACGACAACGTCGAGATCCATCTCGACACGTTCGACGAGCGCAATCGCGCGTTCGTGTTCATCGTCAACCCGCTCGGCGTTCAGGCCGACGGGACGAAGAACGAATCGGGCGGATTCATCCCGGGCTCGAACGTCGCGCCGGGGCAGAACGATCTGAGCGCGGACTTCCTGTGGCAGTCGCGCGGGCGCGTCACGGAGGGCGGATACGAAGTCGAGATTCGAATTCCGTTCAACAGCCTGCGCTATCCGCTCGGTTCGCCGCAGCGGTGGGGACTGCAGATCGACCGACACGTTCAGCACAACGGCTACGAGGAAACGTGGACGCCGGCGAAGCGCGCGTCGGCGTCCTTCATCGGACAGGCCGGATATCTGACGGATCTCTCGGGAATGCGGCACGGGCAGGTCGTCGAGGTGAATCCCGAGGCGACGAACACCGTGAACGGCACGCCCTGCTGCTCGCCGTCGATGGACACCTGGCGCTACGCGCCGGCGCCGAGACTCGGCGGCAACATTCGGTGGACGCTGGGCAGCAACTTCGTTTTGAACGGAACCGCGCGCCCCGACTTCTCGCAGGTCGAGGCGGACGCCACGCAGATCGCGGCCGATCAACGGTTCGCGCTGTTCTATCCGGAAAAGCGTCCGTTCTTCGTCGAGGGCGCCGATCGGTTCAACGTGCCCAACACGCTCGTCTACACACGCACGATCGTGCGGCCCGACGCGGCGGTGAAGTTGACGGGAAAGCTCGATCGCGCGGATGTCGCGGTGTTGTCGGCAGTCGATGAGTCAGGGGGTGGTGCTCCAGGCGAACACCCGCTCGTCGACGTCGTGCGCCTGCGTCAGGACATCGGCGACCAGTCATTCGCCGGATTGCTCTACAGCGACCGCGTTTCGCGCGGCATGGAGAACAGAGCGTTCGGCGGCGACACGCACATCGTCTTCGACAAGATCTACTTCGCGCAGTTTCAGGCCGTCGAGAGCGTCACGCGCGAGAACGGCGTCGCGACGTCGGGGCCGATGTGGGAAGCGGTGCTCGACGCGACAGGGCGCAGCTGGGGCTTTCACTACAACGTCCTCGGCATCAGCCCCGAGTTCAGGGCGGACAACGGGTTCGTGCCGCGCACCGGATTCGTGCAGCCGAACGCCGCGAACCGGATCACGCTGTACGGCAAGCCGGGCGCGCTGATCGAACGGTTCAACGTGTTCCTGATGGAGAACGCGCTCTGGAGCTACGACGATTTCTTCCGTGGCAGGCGTCTTCTCGAAGATCACTTCACTCCGATGATGAGCTGGACGCTGCGCGGCGGCTGGAACGTCAACCTGACGCCGAAGCTCTCGAGCTACGCCTTCGATCCGACACGGTACGCCGGCTTGTACGTGCCCGCGACGACGTCCGGCGGCGCACCGACGCCATTCGCTCCGTCGGATCGCATCGAGACGGTGGTGAACGGTTTGAGCATCGCCACCCCGCAGTACCGCACGTGGGCCGCGTCGGTGGGCACGACGCTCGGCAACGACGTCGATTTTTTGGAGACGTCGCGCGTCAGACGGACGGATGTCAACGGAGAGCTCGACCTCCGCCCCAACGGCCGCATCCGCGCCGCACTGACGTACACGGGCAGCGCGTTCACGCGCCGCAGCGACGGCGTGCGCAGCGCGTACACGCGCATCCCTCGCATGAAGGTCGAGTACCAGGTCGCGCGTCCGCTCTTCGTGCGCGTCGTGTCACAGTACACGGCGACGAAACGCGGCGCGTTGGTGGATCCGAGAACCGGTGAAATACTTCTCCTGAGCGGCTCGACCGGTTTCACACCCTCGACGGCGTCGGCGACCAACACTCTTCGCACCGACTGGCTCGTCTCATACCGCCCGAGCCCAGGCACAGTCTTCTTCGTCGGATACGGCGGGGATCTCTCGGAGACCGACCCCCTCGCGTTCCGGACACTCCGTCGAACCGACGACGCCTTCTTCGTGAAGGCGAGCTACGTGTTCAGACTCCCGGCGTTCTGATTCTTGTCGTCTTCGTTTTCAGTTTCATCCGTTCGTGTCAGTTTCAAAATTGTTGATGCACGCTTGGCGATTGAGACTCGAGCGCCAGGTCGGGCCATGACACACGCGACCGTTGGTGCTCAACGATGAGTGATCGGAGCCGCTTCGGCTTCGCGTTCAGCCTGCGATCGGGCAAGGCCCCCGAAAGTGAGCACCCACCGGAAAGCGACGCGCATTCCTCGCGCTGCGGGCTCGAGTGAGTGAACGTTCATCGCGCGCGCGACGCTGTCCGCGCCGACGACGATGAGCAGGATCAGTCCCACGACGCCGAGCGCGACGATCCAGAGTGGAAAGACGATGACGAAGATGATGAGGATGAAGGGGAGGAGAAGAATCGGGACGATCGGGAGCAGTCCCACGCCGAGTGTCACAAGCGACTCCTTATGGATGTGGCCAATGGGCGCGTTGGGCACCCATATATCTCGTAAGTTAGTCGGTCCAATCGCGTTTGCGCTGCTCGCGACGGCGAGCGCGGCCTTTGCGCAATCGACTGAAGGAGCGTCCTATCGCGACCCGTCGAGGCCGGTCGCCGAACGGGTGCGCGATCTGCTCGGGCGGATGACGCTCGAGGAAAAGTTCTGGCAGCTGTTCATGATTCCCGGCGACCTCGACGATCCCGCCAACGACTACTCGCGCGGCGTGTTCGGTCTCCAGATCTCGCCGGCGCGCGACACGACCGACCCCGCCCGCGCCCACGCCAAGCGCATCAACGACATCCAGCGCTACTTCGTCGAGCGGACTCGGCTCGGCATTCCGATCATCCCGTTCGAGGAAGCGGTGCACGGACTCGTGCGCCCCGGCGCCACGGCCTTTCCGGCTGCGATCGGAATGGCGGCGACGTGGGACACCTCGCTCATGTCGCGCGTCGCGGCGGCGATCGCCGACGAAACGCGGAGCAGAGGAATCCGGCAGGTGCTGTCGCCGGTCGTGAACATCGGAAACGATCCGCGATGGGGGCGCGTCGAGGAGACGTACGGCGAGGATCCCCTGCTCTCTTCGCGGATGGCCGTGTCGTTCGTGAGCGCGTTCGAGAAGGCCGGTGTCGTCGCGACGCCCAAGCACTTCGTGGCGAACTTCGGCGACGGCGGACGCGACAGCTACCCGATCGACTTGGACGCGCGGCTGCTCGACGAGATGTATTACCCGCCTTTTCGCGCCGCGATTCTCGAGGGACACGCGCGGTCGGTGATGAGCGCGTACAACTCGGTGAACGGATCGCCGGCGACGCAGAATCGCGGGCTGCTGACGGACAAGCTGCGCCGCGATTGGGGCTTTCAAGGGTTCGTCATCTCGGATGCCGCGGCGACGGGCGGCGCGACGGTGTTGCACCACACCGAGGCGAGCACCGCCACCGCGACGAGCGACGCGCTGAACGCTGGGCTCGACGTGATCTTCCAGAGCTCGTGGCCCCAGCACCGGCCGTACCTCGACGCGTTCAAGCGCGGGCTCATCCCCGACTCGGTGATCGACACCGCGGTGGCGCGCGTGCTGCGCGCGAAGTTCGAGCTCGGCCTGTTCGAGCATCCGTACGTCGACGCGGACAGCGCGAAGCTCGTGAACGGCAGCGCGGCCCATCGCGCCCTCGCCCTCGACGCGGCGCATGCATCGATCGTGCTGTTGAAGAACGACGGCGGCTCGCTTCCGCTCGCGAAGTCGATTCGATCGATCGCCGTGATCGGCACGGACGCGGTCGAGGCGCGGCTCGGCGGGTACAGCGGTCCGGGGAACGCCAAGATCTCGATCCTCGACGGGATCACGGCGGCACTCCGAGAGCGCATTCCCGACGGTGTCGTGCGCTACGCACCGGGGCCCGGGCGATTTGCGCGTGAGTACGTCGTCGTGCCGCCCGAGGCATTGTCGTCCACCGACAGCGGTCGCGCCGCACGCGGACTGTACGGCGAGTACTTCGACAACAATCATCTCGACGGACGCCCGCGACTCGCTCGGACCGACGCGCGGGTCGATTTCGGGTGGACGCTCAATTCGCCCGGGCGCGGCATTCCGTTCGATTGGTATTCGGTGCGCTGGACTGGGCGCATCACCGTTCCCACGGGCGGCGTACGACGCATCGGTGTGGAGGCGAACGACGGCTACCGTCTCTATCTCGACGGCAAGCTGCTGATCGACGACTGGGAGAAGCGTTCGTACGGATCGCGATTGGCGAGCGTGAAGCTCGCGCCGGGGAGCTCGCACGACATCCGGCTCGAGTATTTCGAGAGCACCGGCAACGCGCGGGTGAAGCTCGTGTGGGATGCCGGGGTCGTGGACGACTGGCGCGGGAAGATCGATTCAGCCGTTTTGGTCGCCCGCCGGTCGCAAGTGGCGGTGGTGGTCGCGGGAATCGAAGAGGGAGAATTCCGCGATCGCGCGCTGCTTTCGCTGCCCGGTCATCAAGAACAGCTCATCGAGCGAGTCGCCTCGACCGGCCGGCCGACGATCGTCGTCCTCGTCGGTGGTGGCGCGATCACGATGAGCCGCTGGCTCGACCGCGTACCGGCGGTGGTCGACGCGTGGTATTCCGGCGAGTTCGGCGGCCGCGCCGTCGCCGACGTGCTGTTCGGCAACTACAACCCGGCCGGCCGTCTGCCGACGACGTGGCCGATGTTCGAGGGGCAACTGCCTCTCTACTACAACCACAAGCCGACCGGCCGCGGCGACGACTATCTCGATCTCACCGGACAACCGCTCTTTCCCTTCGGCTACGGATTGAGCTACACGACGTTCGAGTACTCCAACCTCTCGATCGAATCGCCCGAGATCGCGGCCAACGGTTCGACGATCGTCCGGTGCCGCGTCAAGAACACAGGCACACGCGCCGGCGACGAGGTCGTGCAGCTCTACGTCCGCGACCTGCTCGCCTCGGTCGCTCGTCCGGTCATGCAGCTCGGCGGTTTCCGACGCTTGCACCTCGCTCCGGGTGCAGGGCAGGACATCGCGTTCACCGTGGGCCGCGAGCAGCTACAGATGCTCGACCGCGATCTCCACTGGCTGGTCGAGCCGGGCACATTCCGCGTTCTGATCGGTGCGTCGTCGCGCGACATCCGACTCAGAGGCGACCTGGTCGTGCGCTGACGGCGACTACTGCTTGATGAACACGAGGTGCATGTTCTCCGCCACCTCCGGACTCACGAGGGTGAGCGTGCTGGTCGTGTTCGACACCACGTTCCAGGTTTTCGTCAACATGGCGAACGGCGATGACGCGCCGAGGCTCAGCACCATCGATTCAGTGGAGGTGCTTCCGTAGTACGTGACGGCGGCGGCGTGGCTCCAGGTGCCGGTGATGGTGTTCCCCCCCTTGGTCGCGGTGACGGAGCCCGCCTCGGCGTCGCCCGTGCGGGAGAAGGTGAACGTATAGCCTGAGAACTGATTGGCCTTGTCTTCGGTGTTCTGGGTCAGCGTGCCAACGGCCCACGTGCCGGCCGTGATGGCGGAGGCGACGCTGCTGGGCTGCGTGACGGGGCCGGTGGGAGTGGTCGCATCGTTGCTGCCGCCGCAAGCGACGACGAAGAAAACCGCCGACAGCACGATGAAGGGCGCGGTTCGTGACGATTTGCGCATGACTGAATCCCTCTCGTCGAGCGATGAAGAAAGGCCGATTGTTGCTCGCGCTCGATGACTGGGACGGGGCAACAACCGCGCACGATGCCAGTATGTTTCCGCGGACCGTGACGTCAATCGGGTAATCCGCGACCGACGCGGCGAGTTCCAGCGCGCACGTGAAGCTGTGATTGCTTCAGCGTCGGCAGTCCGGGAAAGGCTGACGCGCCGATGGCGGCGTCTCGATCAGAAGGTCGATCTCGGCTTCACGAACGGCATCAGCGACGGGTGATAGCTGATGAGCAGAGTCACCAGGCTCGCCGTGTACGGGTGATAGTTGTTGCCGAGAAAGTGGTACTGGCCGTTCGCGGAGCCGGCGACTTGGCCGATCGTGCCCGGGAGGTCCCCCGGTCCCCACGGCACCGCCAGCGGCACGCCGTTGCTCAAGCCAGTCGTCGTGAACTCCGGCGCGAGGGTGCGGAAGTCGTCTTGTTTGTAGCGCTCGGCCTGAACGCGGAACGTCACGGCCCAATCCTGCGAGTATCGGAACCGGAGGCCGAGCGAGAGTGGCTGCAACTGTTGGCTTACCTCGGGCCAGTCCTGCGCTATCGCGGCCAGATTTTGCGCGGCCGTCCCCCCGGTCGGCTGAACCGGGTTCCTGTTGAACATCTGCCAGTGCGAGTCGATCAGCGAAAAGCTGCCGAGCAGCTCGAGCTTGTCGGGAACGAGCGTCGCGGTGGCGTTCGCGTACACGGTGATGTTCTTGTCCTTGTTCGTGTTCATCCACCGGTAGCTCGCGTTGTCGTAGGTCGCCGAGCCGACCGCGCCGGTGCGATACCGGTAGTTGGCGCTGTCCTTTACGTCCTCGCGTAGCCAGCCGGCGCTCGCGCTGAACCAGCTCCACGGGCTGAAATCGATGTCCAACCCCTTGGCCAGGCTGTTGTCGCGCTGCACGCCGTAGAGTGAGTTCGGGAATTTGTCGGTTCCCGCCTCGATCATGAGCCCGATCGTGACGGCATCGATCGGATTCACGGTGCCGGACACGGAGACTCGTGTTCGATTGCGATCGGCCTCGTCGAAGCGGCGGAAGCCGGTGATTTCGGTGATCGACTCCGTGTACGGCGTGTTGCCCCGTCGCGATCCGTAGAGATAGCTCGCCCGAAGGCTGAACCAATCGAAGGACGTGAAGTCGATGCTCGCGCGCGGCATGCGCTCCGTGGTCTTCGCGATGTTCCGCACGGCAGTGTCGCGCTCCCACGTTTCCAGGCCGAATCCGGCGGACAGGGCCAACCCCGGCACGACGAGATACGTCGAGCTCAGATTGGTGTTCGCCTTCGTGAACGGGTGCGGCTCGAACCGCTCCGAATCGGCGAGGGTGACGGTGCGGTCGCTCACGATCATGGCCGGAATGGAGAACGCCGGCGTCTGATTGCCGAGGTCGAACGAGCGGTATCGCGCCACGAGCGTCAGCCCGCTGATCGGGTGCGTCGTCGCCGACATCGTGTAGGTCGACGTGCGCATGCGTCCGTCGAGGCTCGGCCGGCTGTAGCTGCCGACCAAATTGTAATTCGGGTCGCGGGCGAGCGAGTCGTTCGACGTCTGCGGGAAGAAGCGGTCGTTCTGCCGCGCCCACGAAGTGGTGACGGCGCCCATGACGTATGTCCGGAGGGGCAGCAACATCGACCCATTGGCGCTGGCCGTCTGCGCGAAGTTGCTCGGTTCGAGCGACACGCGCGCCGTTGCCGTGCCGTTGGCGAACGAATTCACGCTGATCTGCGGGTTGTCGACCATCGTCGAGCGAATCGCGTTGTCGAATCGCGAGTAGGCGTAGGACGCGTTGACCTGATAGCTCTTGATGAAGGACAGCGGACCGTCGGGCGAACGGTCGCCGGACGTGAAGGCCTGCGAGATGCGGGCGTCGTTGATCTGCTGGTCGATCGGTGAGACGTACTCGCGCTGCGGACCGCTCGATCCGGAGAACGAGATCGACCGCGGCAGGCCGCCGTTCTTCGAGATGTGCGTGAAGTCCGCCTTGAAATCGAGGTACTTGTTTGGCGTCAGCGCGAGCGAGGCCTTGATTGGATCCACCTGATTGCGGATCGGTCCGATGTACGGCGCGTTGCGCCAGGCGTTGGAGTCCGGCCGGACCGCCGGCAATGTGTTGAAGCCGGGCGTGCCGAGCTCATTCCCGGGGGACCGGGCCGTGGTCGAATACGTGTGCGGGATCCGATCCCACCGCAACTGGAAGTCGTAGTCGCCGGGCTTCTTCGCCAGCAACCACGCACTCTGATCGCGGTCGAACAGCTTGCGTGCGCTGAGCGAGTAGACGGCGAAGCTGTCCGCCGGCGAGTATTTCACAAACAGCTGCTCGAGAAGCACCGACGACCTGTCGTTTCCCTTGAGATCGCGATATTCCTGAAACTTGCCGAGCGACAGCGAATCCGGACGCGTCGTATAGGACCGCGGTCCAAGCTCGGCGGCGGCCGAGAACGTGCCGCTGCCGGGGG
>DASYSS010000051.1 GCA_036003045.1 Gemmatimonadaceae bacterium | reverse complement strand
CCGGCCCGCGCCCCCAGCACGCTCGTGAACCGCTCGCGACTCGTCGCGATGCGGCGCTCCTCCATACGCCCGTCGTCGGCGCCGATACAGAGTTGACTCTCGCGTTTGTGCAGATCGAGCCCTATCGTATCCATGGCGGCTAGCTAACGCGTTAGGCGGATGTTCGACCCTCCTCGAGGGGCCACGATGACTCGGTACCGCATTCAGAGTGTGGTGAATGTCTTTGGTGGATTGACGATCATGATTCAGGCGCGCTTCCAGCCGAGCCGCTACGACACTCCGTTTTCATCCAAGATGCTGCTTGGCGGCGGGGTTATTCTGCTCATCAGCGGTGTCGCCCTGTTCTTCGCTCCGGAAAGCCGGGGCGGGCCACGCGACCACACCGCCTAAGGAACGCTGAAGCTGACAGGTGCCCACATTCGATCGGTCGTGGCGCCCGTCGAGAACACGATTCAGTCTTTAGGTTTCTTGCCTAAGCTGGCCCTGCAGCTTTCTGTGAAGCGGCGCCCCGCGTCAAGTGCGGCTGTGCACTTGCCGTGACCATCCTTTGATTGACCGCGACCGACTCGAGCTGCTGCTCAGCCTTCTGTTCGCGCTCTTCGTGAGGCCCGGTGGCCTCGGCGCATTGGGGGATGCGATGGGCGTGGACGGCGCCAACTAGCTCTCGGCTCTCGCACGGCGGCCATAAGCTGCAACGCGCTCGCCACGCCGATATATCAGTCAGTCGATCGTCGCGGTTGTGCTCTTTACGCTGCTCGCGGCCGCGGCATCCGCAGTCGGTGCGCATCATACGGTCGCCCGTCGCGCCACATCGCATCGAGAATCCCCGCGAGGCGGCGCGCGAGCGCCACCACCGCGATCCGTTTGCCGCGTCGTGCGGCGATCGTCAGCGCCCACGTCCGCAACGCGTGCAGTTCCGCGTCCCGCGAGCGGAGAATGCGCCACCCGGCTTCGACCAATAGGTAGCGCGCGCGCACATTGCCCGCCTTCGTGCTTCGACCGATCCGTCGCTGCTCGCCAGAACTCCGTTCGCTCGGCACCCGGCCCAGAAACGCCTCGAACTGATGCGCCGAGCGAAAGCGGGTCACATCATCGATCGTCGCGACGATCGCCGCCGCGGTGATCGGACCCACCGACGGCGCGGTGGTGAGGAGCGCGCCGGCGGGATCCGCCGTCGTCAGCGCGGTGATCCGCTGGTCGGCGGCGGCAATCTGCTCATTCAACGGTGCGAGGAGCGCGAAGAGTGGCGTCAGCTCGGCCGCCAGCGTGGCCGACAGCTCGAGCGCTTCGCGCACCGCGAGTTCCGCGCGCACATGCCGCCGCGCGTCCGACAGCCGGTGCGCGGGTCGATACGTGCCGAGCCGGCACGCCTCCATCAGCGTTCTCGCATCCCGCCGGTCCGTCTTCGTCTTCCGCGAGCGCGTGGCCTACATCGGCGCGAAGTTGGGATCGGCGCCGATCACCTCGTGGCCAAACCCTTCGAGCTGCCGCGCGACCCACTCGCTCTCGGTGCTGGCCTCGAGCAGAATCCGCGCCGTCGGGCGCGTCCCCAACACGGCGGTGAATCGCTCCCGACTCGTTACGATGCGGCGCTCCTCGATGTGGCCGTCGTCCGAGCCGATGCAGAGTTGACTCTCGCGTTTGTGCAGATCGAGCCCTATCGTATCCATGGCGGCTGGCCTCCCGGTGTGTGCCTCGTCGCAAGACGATGAGCACGTTCATATACCCTGTGGGGCGAACCTAGCCACCACGTCGCCGTGGAGGTTCAGCCGCTTCA